>DAOVJL010000129.1 GCA_030673275.1 Sulfurimonas sp. | reverse complement strand
TATTGCATGTAATGGTACAGCTAGTGTTGAGCAACTTTTAACTCTAAAAGAGGCAGGTATTAAAGCATATAACCATAATCTTGAAACCTCAAAAGCATTCTATCCGCAAATTTGTACAACTCACTCGTGGGATGAACGTTACGCTACATGTCAAAATGTAAATAAAGCTGGTTTAGTACTTATAACCGGTGGAATTTTTGGACTTGGTGAGACTGTAGGAGATAGAATTTCAATGCTAGAGTCATTAAACTCTTTAAATCCTACATCAGTACCAATAAATTTTTATCATCATAACGAAGCTCTGGAATTACAAGCAAATACTTTAACGACAGATGAAGGTCTAAATCTTATAAAACTAACAAAAGAGATGATTCCAAATGCTGAGAGAATAATGGTTGCAGGCGGTAGAGAACTTATGTTTGGTGAGAGACAAAATGAAATTTTTGAATATGGTGCGAACTCGATTGTTATAGGAAATTATCTTACAACAAGCGGAAGAATTATGAGTAAAGATTTAGATATGCTAAAATACCTAAATTTAAAAGTTGCAAAAACTGTAAAATAAATTAAAGGAGAATAAATGTCTGATAATGTTGTACTGATAATAACAATTTCACTCATTATTATGTTTTCTCCATTTTTTGCGAGACTTTTAAAACTCCCAACTACACCTATAGAGATAATTCTAGGTTCTATCTTTGGGTATGTTGGATTTTTACATAATGAACATCTTTTTGAGATAGTAGCAGAGCTCGGTTTTTTATATCTAATGTTTATTGCAGGAACAGAGATTAATCTAAAAAACACTCTAAAAACACCACGCAGTACAATAAAAAAGGTAATTCTTTATCTTATAATCTTATACGCTTTTTCTATAGCTATCTCCCTTTACCTAGAGCTTGGGAAAATATTTATGGTGCTATTGCCGCTTATATCTGTTGGTTTGGTTGCAACACTATCAAAAGAGTATGGAAAGACTCCTTGGCTTACACTCTCTATGACAGCCGGCGGAATAGGTGAAGTTGTAAGTATCGGACTACTAACTCTTACCTCAGCAGCACTACAATCTGGCTTTGGTCTAGGACTTTTTAAAACAATATTTGCCCTTTTAATATTTTTAATTTTTATGTTTTTAATATTTCGAGCTATGCAACTTATATTTTGGTGGTTTCCAGAGATTTCAACTTCCCTCATGCCTCACGAAGATAATAAAGAGCAAGATATAAGACTCTCTATGGGAATATTTTTCCTTCTTGTTGGAGCGATGTTTTATCTAGAGCTTGAACTTGCCTTTGGAGCATTTTTAGCGGGAATCTTTATCCCTACATTTTTTGAACATAAACATGAATTGCCTGAAAAGCTGGCCTCTTACGGTTTTGGATTTTTAATCCCCATATTTTTCATACATATTGGAAGTTCATTTCACCTAGATGCCTTAATTACAATAGAGGGTCTAATAACTAAAGCTGTTCTTATCACATTAGCTATGATTGCTATGAGGGTTATAGCATCACTGGTATTTACAAAAAGACTTGGTGTTATAGACTCTATTCTTATGGGACTTTCCCACTCTATGCCTCTTACACTACTAATCGCTATGGCTACACTTGCATATAATGCACATAGTATAGATGAACTTCATTATTACGCTTTTATCTTAGCTTCGCTTTTTCAAGTTATTTCTGTTATGATTATTATTAAACTTCTAAATAACTATAAACTAAAAATGGAGTAAAGATGTCCCGTTCTGTTTTGCTGCAACTTGCCCGTGACTCAATACAAGAAGTATTAGAAGCAAACAGAACTATAGATAAACAGGCTCTTCTGGATGAACACCCTCTTTTAAATGAAAAAGTCGCAACAACGGTAAATCTTTACATAGATTCTAAACTAAGAGGCTCATCAAAAACTGAAATTCCATCTTTTTCTCTACTAGACGATATAATAAAAAATGCAAAGATATCAGCATTTGAAGATAAAAACTTCAAACCTATTTCAACTTCTGAATATCTAAACTGTGAGATAGAATTAGTTCTCTTAACGGCTGATGGTCCTATAAGTGAGAAAGATCCTGCAATCCTTAAAACAGCTACTAACCAACCTCTTGGTGATCTTGAATAAAACAAGCAATAGCGTATCCATGATTTAATCCAAGAGCTATACTTCCGCCAGATTCCTGTGTAATATCTCCAGCTACAAACATACCATTTATATTTGTCTCATAATTATCATCATGTACCGGTTTTCCATCTTCTTCTTTTATGCCAGAGCTTGCAAGAAATGAACTTGGTGTTGTTCCACCAATCGCGTAAATAACTCTGTCAAATATCTGTGCTTCAACTTCACTAAATATTACTTTTACTTTACCGTCAACATCCTCTAAGGCATTAATATTTATGCCCAAAATCGGCTCTACCTCTTTATGCATAATTGCATTTGCTATATCTGTTTGGTTGGTGGGGTTTGCTCGTCTAAATGTTTCTCTTCTGTAACATATTGAGACCTCATTTTTTTCACTTAAATCAACTGCATACTCTATTGCACTGTCTCCACCGCCAACAACCAAAACCTTTTCACCCTCACTGCATCCATCAAGTGTATAAGCAATTTTCTTTTTAATGCCTGCTGGTACTTTGTAAGATGGCTTATTTGGTTTACCCATTCTGCCTATGGTTACAACAACATATTTAGCTTTTACAGTTTGACCTTCCATAGAGACTTCAAAATAATCCTCTTGTTTTTCAATATTTTGCACCTCTACATGTGTTCGAAGTTCTACTGAATGATTCTCTAAAATTTCATCAAAAAAGTCTAAAGTCGTTTCTTTTGTACCATCAACAAAATATATTCTTCCGTCTAACTCAATCTTTTGACCTTTCCAGTCCTTATCTACCCGTTTATTATCTTTATAATATTTTCGAATTGTTGAATTATGATTTTGATCTTTTTCTAGTATTACTATATCTCTTATTCCCTGTAAATAGCTCTCCACAGCAGTAGCAATCCCAGCTGGTCCAGCTCCAATAATAGCTAAATTATACACATGACCCATAATTATTCCTTATAACAAATTGAGCTAATTTTAACACAATTTAAAAAATTTAAAAGTGTATTTTATATAAAAAAAGATTTTTTACACTATAATTTTGTTAATTAATATATTATCTTTAGGAAAGCTTTCTATGAAACTAATTATGTCAATATTATTACTAATTATTGTATCACTATCTTTAAGTGCAAGCGAGAGTGAGTTTAAATATATTCAGCCCTATGCTGTTGAGGAGGCTCTTGTTTCAAAAGCTATAAAAACTGAACCAAAAAAGACACTAAAAGCTCCAGAGAAAAAACAAGTTAAAGAGTTAAAGCCTATTGAGAACGTAGAAACTACTGAAGAAGTATGTGAAACTGACAGTGACGGCGATGGAGTGGTGGATACAAAAGATTTATGTCCGGATACAAGTAAAGAGTTTAGAGTAGATGGTGAGGGCTGCCCGCAAACTGCAACACTAAAAGTTAATTTTAAAACGAAAAAATACAATATAGAAGACAAATACATTGAAAGCTTAAATACCTTTGCAACGTTTTTAAAAGATAATGTTGGATATCAGGTAATAATATATGGACATACCGATAGTGTTGGAACAAATGCTGATAATAAAATACTTTCAAACAATCGTGCCAAAAGTGTAAAAGAGGCTCTGATTAACAACTATGGTATTGAAAAGATTAGACTTACTACTATCGGAGAGGGTGAAGAGAGTCCTATCACTACTAATACCACTACAAATGGTCGTGCAGCAAACCGCCGCATTGAAGTTGAACTTATTAAATAATTTTTGAAATGGTGGCACTATGCCTCGTATAAACAGTGAAAAATTTTACACCTCAGCCATAAAACAACATGGCACAACGGCCAAGGGTGTAAACTGGGTTTCAAAGCATACTCAAAATATTAGATTTGATGCTATTTTAGAGATGTTACCATCTGATATAAACTCTTTTAGCATTGTTGATGCCGGATGTGGATTTGGTGACTTATATGCCTACATGTCAAAAAAGAAAAAAACTCCAAAAGAGTACATCGGCATAGATTCACTTCTTGACATGTACTCTATTGCATCCGAAAAAACTGGATGTGAAATCATTATTGCAGATATTACTAAAGACTCCCTTCCAAGTGCCAATTACTATGTTTGCAGCGGTGCAATGAATGTACTTAACAGTTTCGAGACACATCTGTTTATACAAAACTGTTTTTCTACATGTAAAGATGGTTTTATTTTTAATATCCTTCATGGCGACAAAGAGAGTGAGACTTACAACTATCTCACAACTGATCAAATTAAACAAATTGCAGTAGATTTAGGTGTTAAGACTGTAATAATCAAAGATAATTACTTAGAAGATGACATAACCATCGGGTTTTTCAAAGAAAGAAAAGAGACTCTGTAATGTGCGGCATATTCGGTATTATTGGAGAGTATGAGGAGAACAAAGCCAAAAAAGCTCTCTCACTACTGACTCACAGAGGTCCGGATTTTTGCGGAGTTACTCAAAAACAAAAGCTGTTTTTTGCACATCAAAGACTAAGCATACTTGATACCCACTCACGCTCACACCAACC
>DAOVJL010000122.1 GCA_030673275.1 Sulfurimonas sp. | reverse complement strand
TTGTTAACAACATAGAAGTTTATCCAAGAAGTGGAGACACTCTTTACTTAGGAATGAATGATAAAACGATTACTTTTCGTGGAGAGGTAAAAAACGTTTTTAATACTGAGTGGAGTAGCGCACTGGACTAAAGTCCAGCAGCCTCAACTATTTTTGCTTGATGGTCAGCTATAAGAGGTTCTACAACTTCATCAAGTAAACCACCATTCATAATTTCATTTAGTCTATATAGTGTAAGATTGATTCTATGGTCACTCATACGGTTTTGAGGATAGTTGTAAGTTCTAATTCGACCACTTCTATCTCCAGTTCCAACCTGTGCTGCACGCTCAGCTGCATTTTCAGATTGTTGTTCTTGCATTTCAAGATCATAAAGTCTAGCTTTAAGAACTTTCATCGCTTTTTCACGATTTTTATGTTGAGATTTTTGGTCTTGGTTGGTTACAACTAATCCAGTTGGCAAGTGAGTAATTCTAACAGCAGAGTCAGTTGTATTTACAGACTGACCACCACAACCGGATGAACGCATAACGTCTATTTTTAAATCTTTGTCTTCAATAACAATTTCAACATCATCAACTTCTGGCATTACTGCTACAGTGATTGCTGAGGTGTGAACACGACCTTGAGATTCAGTGGAGGGGACACGCTGAACACGATGAGTTCCACCTTCATATTTCAACCGACTATAAACCTGTTCACCTTTTATAAGTGCAGTAACCTCTTTAAATCCGCCAGATTCTGAAGGGGATGTGCTTATAAGTTCAATTTTCCAACCACGAAGATCAGCATAACGAGTATATGCATCAAAAAGGTCTCCAACAAAGATAGCTGCCTCATCACCACCAGCTCCAGCACGAAGCTCAACAATAATATTTCTATCATCATTTGGATCTTTAGGCAGAAGAAGCATTTTAATCTCTTCTTCTATTTCTGGTTTACGAGGCTCAAGCTCTTTAAGTTCCTCTTTTGCCATTTCACCCATTTCTGAATCACTTAGCATCTCTTTAGTATCAGCAATATCTGAAATCAGAGACTTATACTCTTTTGCTTTTTCTACAATTGGTAAAAGTGAAGATTGTTCTTTTGAGAGTTCTGTCATTTTTTTAATGTCAGAAGTTATATCAGGTGAACTTAGCAAGTCGCTAAGTTCATTATAGCGGTTGATAAACGGAGTTAGTTTATCAGAAAGCATATCTATTCTTTAAATAAATACGCTTATACAGCGTTTACAGCTTTGTGAAGACGACTGATTTTTCTAGCAGCAGTCTCTTTTTTTAAGACACCTTTGCTTACAAATTTTTGAATTTGTTTGTTTGCTACTGTCATTGCTGATGCAGCTTCTTCTTTGTTCCCTGCTTCGATTGCAGAACGAACATCCTTTACAATGTTTTTAAGACGAGTTCTATAGAAACGATTACGCTCTGTACGAACGATAGTTTGGCGAATTCTCTTAATTGATGACTTGTGATTTGCCATGTATGAGTCCTTCTCATAAAAATTTAGTGCAGAATAATAGCTTAAAGATAATTAAAATTAAGTTAAAGCCAAGGTAAATCTGTAAATCTTATGTTTAAATGTAGATATCTTGCCAAGTACAAGCCGAATAACCCGAGATTGAATAGTAGGTCTAAATTATGTTAAAATACGCCACTTAAAATTATGGATTTACAATGAAATTATTCGGAACAGATGGAGTTAGAGGCGAAGCTGGTACTTTTTTAACTGCTGAGCTTGCAATGAGAGTTGCAATGGCGGCAGGGATTTATTTTAAAGCACACTCTAAAACTAATAAGATTTTAATTGGAAAAGATACCCGCAGAAGCGGTTATATGATTGAAAATGCAATCGTTAGCGGATTGACTGCTATAGGTTATGATGTAGTTCAGATTGGTCCGATGCCTACACCGGCAATCGCTTTTATTACTGAAAATATGCGTTGTGATGCCGGAATTATGATAAGTGCTTCACATAACTCTTATGAAGATAATGGAATAAAGTTTTTTGACGGATGCGGAGATAAGCTTTCTCACAGTGTTGAAAAAGAGATAGAGGATATCTTTTTAGATGATGAAAAATTGCAAGATGCTCAAACTCGTGCTAAAGAGATAGGCAAAGCAAAAAGAATTGATGATGTTGTTGGTCGCTATATTGTACAACTGAAGAACTCATTTCCTAGAGATATATCACTTCAAGGTATGCGTATAGTTTTAGATGCTGCAAATGGAGCAGGCTATATAGTTGGGCCAACTGTTTTAGAAGAGCTTGGCGCTGATGTAATTGTTTTACATAATCAACCAGATGGTTTTAATATTAATAATGATTGTGGAGCTCTTCACACGAAAGATTTATGTAATTGTGTAATTAAGTATAGAGCAGATTTAGGAATTGCACTTGATGGTGATGCTGATAGATTGGTAATCGTTGACGAGAAGGGTGTAGTTGTTGATGGTGATCAGCTTCTTGGTGCTCTTGGTGCATATATGAATGATATTGGTACTTTAAAGGGTGGGGCTATCGTCTCTACTGTTATGAGCAACCAAGGTTTAGATGACTATATGAATGAAAAAGGTTTAAAACTGCTTCGTTCAGATGTTGGTGATAAAAATGTTTTAGAGATTATGAAAAGAGAGAACATAAACTTTGGTGGTGAGCAGAGCGGACATGTAATAATCAGTGACTATGCAAAAACCGGAGATGGTCTTGTATCTGCACTTCAAGTTTTGGCACTCTTGATAAAAACAAAGCAGAAAGCTTCAAAAGCTCTTCGTCCTTTTAAACTCTATCCTCAAAAACTGGTAAATATAAATATAAAAACAAAAAAAGCCCTTGAGACAATAGAAGGGTTGGATGCTAAATTAAAAGAGCTAGACGAAAAAGAGATTCGTCATCTTATTCGTTACTCTGGAACAGAGAATAAACTTAGAGTTTTACTAGAGTGTAAAGATGCGAAAGAGATGAACCAGTATATGGATGGTATGGTAGAGTTTTTCAAAAAAGCTTTAAATGCATAATAAAACTTTTCGTTTAATAATAATACTTGTTTTTACAATGATAGGTGTCTTTATAGTTGATCAAAATATTAAAACACTTTTTGTAGATGGGTGGAGATATTATACCGACTGTGTTGATTTTATTTTAGTTTACAATAAAGGTGTGGCGTTCTCAATGTTTGCCTTTTTAGATGAGTGGCTAAAATACATTCAAATAGTGCTGATTTCAGGAATTTTAATATATATAATACATCTTAAAGAGGTGTGCTATGCCATTCCTGCCGGGCTTATGCTGGGTGGAGCTATATCAAATATATATGATAGATTTATTCACGGAGGTGTTGTAGATATGGTCTACTGGCACTGTGGGTTTGACTTTGCAGTATTTAATTTTGCAGATGTGATGATTGATGTGGCTGTTGTTTGGTTTTTGGTGTTAAATTTTAAACCAAAATTATGCAAAAGCTAACTAAAAGCAGACTTTGGGTATTATTGCCAAAAATAATAGTTATAAAACTATAAACAAAATAGATTCAATAAAGGAAAATGATGGAAATCAAAACGAATAAAATTGACGGTGCAAATGCTGAGATAGAAGCAGTAATCCCTAGAGAAGTAGTGGACGCTAACTTAGAAAAAATAGCTAAAGAGCTTACAAAAACAGCATCTGTTCAAGGTTTTCGTAAAGGTAAAGTTCCTGTAGCAATAGTTAAAAAGCAGTATGGAGATAAACTTGTGCAAGATGCAGAAGCAGAAGCACTACGTGAAGTTTTAAACAAAGGTCTGGATGCTCTTAAGATTGCAATGGATTCGTTAATTGGTGAACCAAATATTTCTAAATTTGTTAAGAGTGATGATAAAATTGACGTAACTGTAAAAATAGCACTTAGACCAGAGATAGAACTTGGTACATATGCTGATATGGTTAAAGCGTTTAAAAAGCCTGCTATAAGTGATAAAGATGTTGATGCAAGACTTGAGCAGTTAGCTGATTCTCAAGGTAAATATGTTGACCTTAAGAGAAAAAGAATGGCAAGAAAGGATGATAGTGTAATTCTTGATTTTGAAGGTTCTATTGATGGTGAATTATTTGAAGGCGGTACAGCTAAAGAGTTCGCATTAGTTCTTGGTTCAAATCAATTTATCCCTGGTTTTGAAGATCAAGTAATTGGCATGAAGATTGGCGAAGAGAAAATTGTAAAAGTTACTTTCCCTGAAAACTACGGTGGAGATAAGTTAGCCGGTAAAGATGCTGAATTTAAAGTAAACGTTCACAATATTCAAGAAAAAACAAAAACTGAGATTGATGACGCTCTTGCTGAGAAACTACTTGCTGGACAAGAAAACCCAACTTTAGAGAATCTAAAAACTCAAATAAAAGCTCAACTTGAAGCAGAGGCAGTTTCTAAACTTTATAATGATGAGTTAAAACCAGCACTATTAGAGACTTTTGTTTCTAAGATTAAATTTGATTTACCAGAGTTTGTTGTTGATCAAGAGATAGATGTTTCACTTAACAAAAAAGCTAGCACAATGAGTGAAGAAGAGATACAAGAACTTCGTGACAATACAGATAAATTAGAAGAACTTCGTGAAACTTTTAGAGATGAAGCACAAAAAAGTGTAAGAGCTACATTTATTATTGACTCTTTAGCATCTGCTGAGAATGTTAAAGTTGAAGAGAATGAAGTGATGCAGACTATTTACTATGAAGCAATGCAAATGGGTCAAGATCCTAAAGAAGCATATGACAAGTACAAAGAAGCTGGTTATTTACCTGCTATTCAAATGTCAATGGTTGAGGATAAAGTTCTTACTCAGATTCTTAACTCAAAGATGAAAGAGGCTTAATTCGATGAGTTATATTCCTTATGTAGTTGAAAAAACAGCTCGTGGTGAGCGTTCATA
>DAOVJL010000204.1 GCA_030673275.1 Sulfurimonas sp. | reverse complement strand
TCAAGGGCTGAGGAAGCACTTGAACCGATACTCTCAATGGAGTGTAATTTGAGTATAGCCTCTTGACATGTCAAACCTATAAACTTCTCTTTTACACTATCTATTGAATTTAAAATTATTTCAATATCTTCACCTGTTATAGCTTTTGTCGCTGGAGCTTCCCCAATTGCTACTAAGCCATTTTCATCCTCTACCTGTACTCTCACAAACTCTACATGTGTTGTTTCTCGAAGAGCTGTTTTAAATGGAGTTTTAAGCTCTATATATTTAACTTCGGTTGTGATTTTTGCTATTTTCATTTCGAGAGTTCCAGCAAGATTCCACCAACAGCCAAACCGCCAAAAGTTCCTATGATATATCCCATTATTGCCATCAAAACTCCAACACTGACAAGTGCTTTATTATAAGTTGCCGCAAGTATCGGAGCGGATGCAACTCCGCCAATATTTGAGAGTGATGAAACAGCTATAGAGAAAAGGTCAAGTTTAAATATCTTCGCACCAATAATCATAATAATCGCATGGATAACTAAAATCACAAATCCGGCAAGAACATAAATACCAACATCGCTAAAACTATCAATTACAGCTCGTGAGCCAATAAGTGCAATGAGAATATAAAGCATTGTAGTGGAGACTTCACTGGAGCCATTTATAGTTTTTAGTTTTGTAAAAGAGCCTGCTATTCCAAGAAATGTAGCAAGTATAACTGTAGTTGTAGTGTAGTTAAGTATTTTAAATTCCAGAGCTATAGCGTTTACAATAAATGCAACAACTATAGATAAAAATATCAAAAGCCAATACCTCTTTGCCCCTACATTACAAGCACATCCAATATCACCAAGTTTAGCCATCCTCTCATGGGAGTCAGTAAACTTATTAAAGTAAGTTGCAAACGGCACTAAAAAGAGTAAGAACATAACCCAAACAGTATAATTAACACTATCAACTATCAATGCATATCCAAAGGCTTCATCAGACACTTCCAAAGCTGAACCAACTGCTACCATGTTTGCCGTTCCACCCATCCAACTACCGGCCAGTGCTCCAAATGCAGATGCCATATCCTGATTAAAATTAAAGACCAAGGAGACAACTATAAACCCAACTGCCAGAGAGACAACTGCCAAAACATAGGATATAAGCAATGACCTTCCAAGTTTGAAAAAGTGTCTAAAATCAACCTGCAGTAACATCAAAAAAAGCATTGCGGGGAGCAGATTCTTTTTTGTGTTTTTATATATACTGCTAACCGCTTCATTTTGTTCAAAAACACCAAGACCTGCAAGCAACATACTAAAGGCATATATCATAACGACAGCAGGAATATACTTGAATATTTTATGTTTTGTTTTATCTTCTAAAATAGCAAAAAAAGTTGCAACAAAAGCCAAAGTTAAAAGGTAAAAAAGAGGAGAGCTAATCATTTATGCCCTTGGGTGCAAGGGGCTTCTTTAAAATCTTTTATATTTTCTCGTAGTTCTTTCATAAATCTTACAGATGGATCATCTTTAAAAGTTCTGTAATTATCATCCAGTTCAAGCCATAAATCATGACCTTCAAAGCATCTGTATTCATAGTGACCTATTACATACTCAATCGTTTTAAACTTTTTTTTCAACTCTTTGATAAGCTCTATATTTGATTTTAGTTGCGCATCCGTTAAATTATCTTTTGAGTTTTGACCACCAACATTCTCTATTCCTATCGAGTTATAGTTAAGTCCTATGACATGTCTTGCCATGTAATCAAGGGGCATTAACTGATTAATAGTTCCATCGCGCTCAACCATAAAATGAGTAGAGACATTAACTGCTCCGGCACTTTGTATATCCGGTCTGTCAGTTGGCAGTGTCTGAGATGTAAAACGAGAAAGTGAATCTTTAAAATCATCTATTGCCGTGTGATGAACGACAATAATTTTAGGAATTATTTTTATATCTTTTACATCTAAATTATAATGAGACTTGATATACTCTTTTGTTAACTCTACTCTTTTATCACCAAACTCTATTGGAAGTTGTTTTATCTCTAAAGCAAAAACAGATATACAGACTGATATAAATAAAAAAATTATTTTTAACACTAAAATTCCTATATTTTTTTTAAAAGTGTAGCATAATAGAATTAGTTTTATACGTTTTTAATGCTAATCGCTATAACATATAAATATGAATTCAGATGAAATAGTAAAACAAAAATTATTGTCAGAACCGGTAAGTGAGAGAGCTCTTAAATTGGCTCGTGCCATATACCATACTTATATTACTTATGATGATTTAGATATGGAGATAAAATTTCAAACTTTCTTTAAACTTTTAAATCTCCATCCATGCAGTGACTCCATTAAAGATATCCAAAATCTATTAGAAGAGTTGAACGAACCGATGGCAGTTAGAAATTTTGAGTTTCTCGGAGAAACAACGCAACTTAAATTTATTCAATTTTGTACTTATAATATTCATAAAGAAACAATTGAAATCAACTTAAGCCCAGAGTATTTACATGCTCAAAGTGAATATATGTTAGACTCTTTTTTAGGTAATTGAAACCTCCAATCAAGGAAATAATTTGGCAAAAAAATATGTGATTTTAGATACAGAAACAACAGGAACAGGTGAGACGGACAGAGTTATTCAACTAGGCTATATAGTATTAGGTGCAAAAGAAGTAGAGGTACATAATGAATTTTTCTCATCTGATATTCCTATCAGTTTTGGGGCGATGGAAGTTCACGGTATTACTCCTGATATGATTGAAGGTAAGCCTACATGTCAAGAGAGTCCTTCGTACAAAAGACTTTTAGAGTTAAATACTAATGTAAACTACATGATTATTCATAATGCACCATTTGATATTGGAATGCTTGAGAAAGAGGGTTTTAGCACTCAGATGAAGGTAATCGATACTCTGCGAGTTGCCAAACATGTTCTTCCAGATGAAGATGCTCACAGACTTCAATATTTCCGTTATAAAATGGATCTATATAAAGAGGAGCAAAAAGAGGCTGATGCCTTAGGTATAGTGGTAAAAGCACATGATGCTATCGGTGATGTTTTAATCTTAAAACTACTACTTAGTAAGTTAAAAGAGGAAGTTGCCAATAAATTTCCAAGTGAAAATCCGGTTGAGAAAATGGTTGAT
>DAOVJL010000048.1 GCA_030673275.1 Sulfurimonas sp. | reverse complement strand
ATAATCTCTTTAGCACCTGTATTATCAGCTACATTTAAACGAGTAAAACCTTGGATCATACTACGCTCCCTTTACAACTGTTTTAAGTCTAAAAGATTTAGTCTTAGAAAGTGGACGACATTCGATTGCAACAATCTCATCACCAACTTTTACTTCATTACGCTCATCATGTACTAAGTACTTTTTGAAACGCTTTACAACTTTGTGGTAACGTGGATGCATTACACGACGCTCAACAACGATAGCTACCGTTTTGTCGCCTGAAATCTTAACTACTTTACCTTGAACTTCACGTTTATGTGTCATTACCAGCCCCTATTTCGCTACTGCAGTAAGTGCAGTATTGATTTTTGCAATATCTTTTTTAGCAACTTTTAGTTCGCTAGTATTTTGTAATTGCATCATTTGCTTTTTAATTTTTAAAGTAAAAAGCTCAGTTTTTTTCTCTTTAAGCATTGCATTAAGCTCTGCTACTGTTTTATCTGCTAAATCAGAATATTTCATTGCTCATCTCCGCTGTAATGATTTTACATTTGAATGGAAGCTTGTGTAATGCAAGAGTTAATGCTTCACGAGCAACCTCTTCCGGAACACCGGCCATTTCAAATATGATACGACCTGGCTTAATATTCTGAACCCATTGATCAACTGCACCCTTACCTTTACCCATACGAGTTTCAAGAGGCTTAGCAGTTAATGGTTTAGCAGGGAATACACGAATCCAAATCTTACCATTTCTTTTAATATGACGAGTAGCTGAAATACGAGCTGACTCAATCTGACGAGAGTTAATACGACCTGCTTCAACCGCTTTTAAAGCGATATCACCAAATGCTAATGAATAACCCGAACGAGCGTAACCACGGTTACGACCCTTCATTACCTTACGATATTTTGTTCTTTTTGGCATTAACATAATTATTCAGCCTTTTCACTATTTTCGCGTCTTGGAGCACGTTTACGAGTGCGCTCTTTTTTCTCTTCAGCAACTTCAGCAGGAATACCTTTAGTAAGTACCTCACCTTTGAAGATCCATACTTTAACACCTATGATTCCATAAGTAGTATGAGCTTCAGCAAAACCGTAATCGATTTTTGCACGAAGAGTATGTAAAGGAACACGTCCCTCTAAGTACCACTCAGTACGAGCCATTTCAGCTCCGCCAAGACGACCAGCAACTGCAACTTTAATACCTTTAGCGCCAGAACGTTGTGCATTTTGCATAACTTTTTTCATAGCACGTCTAAAAGCAACACGACGCTCTAATTGAGTAGCTACATTCTCAGCAACAAGTTGTGCTGAAATCTGAGCTTTTTTCTCTTCTTTGATGTTTACTGATATAGATTTACCAACAAGCTTTTGAAGAGCAGTTTTAAGTTTCTCAATGTCCGCACCTTTTTTACCAATAATGATACCAGGGCGAGCAGCAACGATAGTTACACGAAGTCTTTTAACTGTTCTTTCTATAATGATGTTAGCAACACCAGCATAGTAAAGCTCTTTTTTCAAAAATGTTCTTATCTTGTGATCTTCACCTAAAGACGCTGCTGCAGTCTTAAAATTAGGGAACCAACGGCTCTCCCAGTTACGGTTGATACCAAGACGCAAACCAATAGGATTACATTTATGACCCATATTATTTACCCTCTACTTCTACTAAGATATGTGCTGTTGGTTTTCTGATTCCAGACGCCATACCACGAGCACGTGGACGAAAACGTTTAAGAACAGGACCATTGTCAACACGACACGATGTTACTGTACAATCTTCAGCTTCATTACCACTGTTAGCAACTGCAGATGCAAGTACTTTAGAGATAATTTTTGCCGCTTTGTTTGGAGTGAATTCTAAAGCTGCTAATGCTTCCTCAGCGTTCATACCTTGAATCTCTCTTGCAATAAGACGAGATTTGATTGGTGATACACGGATATATTTTAATAATGCTCTAGCCATGATTACACCTTCTTCTGTACAGAGCCCTTATGACCCTTAAATGTACGTGTTGGTGCAAATTCACCAAGTTTATATCCAATATGGTTCTCTGAAACATATACAGGAACAAATTGACGTCCGTTGTGAACATTAAATGTTAAACCAACCATATCAGGAATAACCATAGATCTTCTTGACCATGTCTTAATAGGTTTTTTGTTGCCTTCAGCCTTAGCAGAAACAACTTTTTTCATTAAATGGTCATCAATGAATGGACCTTTTTTTACTGAACGAGCCATTTTATCCTACCCTTTTTGCATTTGGTTTACGGCGAGTAATAATAAGTTTATCACTAGCTTTCTTACGACGAGTTTTAGCACCCTTCGTTGGTTTACCCCATGGAGTAACCGGATGACGACCTGAATTCGTTTTACCTTCACCACCACCATGCGGGTGATCAATTGGATTCATTGCTGAACCACGAGTTTGAGGACGAATACCTAAGTGACGTTGACGACCAGCTTTAGCAATAACGATATTACCAAACTCTTCATTACCAACACTACCAACAGTAGCTAAACACTCACCCAAAACTAAACGCATTTCAGACGAAGGCATACGTAATGAAACATACTTGCCATCACGACCCATAATTTGTGCACTTGTTCCAGCAGCACGACACATTTGTCCGCCCTTACCAGTTTTAAGTTCAATATTGTGAATCAGTGTACCCACTGGGATGTTCTTAAGTTTCATAGTATTACCAGGCTTAACATCTAGTCCATCTTCAGCAGACATGATTGAATCACCAACATTCAGACCTTTTGGTTGAATGATATATCTTTTTTCACCATCAGCATAAGTAACTAACGCAATACGACAGTTACGATACGGATCATATTCAATAGTGCTAACAGTACCTGGAATATCAAATTTATTTCTTTTGAAATCAATGATACGGTAAAGTTTTTTAGCACCAGCTTGTCTATGACGAGATGTGATACGACCATTAGAGTTACGACCAGCATGAGTTGGAAGTTTTACTAACAATGAACGAACACTTGCTTTAGCAGTGATATCACTACTATCTACATTCGTATAAAAACGACGAGACGGAGTTATCGGTCTATAAGTTTTAATTGCCATCTTATACCGCCAAACTTTCTATTTGTGCACCTTCAGGTAATTTAACATAAAACTTTTTAAAGTCATTTTGTTTACCTTTTACACCACGGAACATTTTTGTTTTTCCGCTTTGATTAAGTGAGTTAACTCTTGTTGGAATAATTCCAAAGTACTCACGAAAAACCTCTTTAAGACCTGTTTTAGTCATACGTGGAGAAGTTGATACAACGATAACGTTGTCTTCTTGCATAGCTAAAGTCTTTTCTGTATATAGTATAGATTTAATATCTGTAATATCTGCCATTATTTAGCCTCACCTACAAGATTTTCCCATACCGCTTTTTCGATCACAAGTGAACGATAATTAGCAGCTAAATAAGCATTTAATTCATTTTCTTCAACAACATAAGTTTGGTGAAGATTTTCAAATGCTAAAAAAGTTTTTTCATCTAAAAGAGATTTAACAAAAAGTACATCTCTTTGATTTAAAGCTTTAAACATTGCGCTCGCATCTTTAGTTTTACCAGATGCTACTTCAATACTATCAACGATGAAAAGACTACCGTTTTGAGCATGCTCATTAAGAGCAAAGTTAAGAGCAAGTTTCTTTTGCTTTTTATTAACTTTAAGGTCATAATTACGATTGTTCTTAGAACCAAATGCTTTACCACCGCCTACAAAGATAGGAGAACGACGTGAACCAGCACGAGCGCGACCGCCACCTTTTTGAGCCCATGGCTTCTTACCACCACCTCTAACTTCACTTCTACCTTTTGTAGTAGCAGTGTTTGCACGTTGTGCAGCTTGCGCTGACTTAACATACAGGTATAAGTTATGAGGATTAATACCAGAAAAACTCTCTGGTAATGCTAACTCAGATGCTTTTTCCATTTTTTTATTTAAAACGATTGCGCTCATTATTTAGCTACCTTTACGCGACCTAATGAACCATTAGCTCCAGAAACTGAACCAGAAACCGCAATGATTTTGTTTTCAGCATCGTAAGAAACGATTTCATTTTTCACACTATTTGTTACATTACCGTATTGTCCAGGCATTTTCTTACCCTTCATAACACGACCTGGCCATTCAGCCATACCTATTGAACCTGTTCTACGACCAAATCTATGACCGTGAGATGCAGGACCACCAGAGAAATTCCAACGTTTCATTGCTCCAGAAAAACCGCGACCTTTAGTTGTAAAAGTAGATCTTAAAACTTTAGCTTCTGCTAAAGGTGTCATATCTAAATCTCCAGCTTCAGTGTTTGCTACTTCTAAAGTAGCTATACGGTTAAACTCAGATGAAAGGCTATATTTCTTTTGCTGACCTTCAATTGATTTATTCATTTTTTTACCACTGTTGTAAGCAACAATAGCAGTTCCTTCGTTAACTTCACATACTTTAGCATCTAATACTCTTAAAAGAGTGACAGGTTTACTAGGTACTGTGATAGTACGGCTCATACCGATTTTTTCAACAATATATTCCACGACCGACTCCTTACTTATCCATAGAGCGAACTTCAACGTCCACTTCCGGTGCAAGATCTAGTTTCATTAGAGAATCTACAGTTTCTGGCGTAGCAGAAACAATATCAATAACTCTAGCGTGCATACGAATTTCAAATTGCTCACGAGCTTTTTTGTTAACGTGAACTGATTTTAAAACAGTATATTTACGAATCTTTGTTGGTAAAGGTATTGGACCACGAATTACCGCGCCTGTACGTTTTACAGCCTCAACGATTGATGCTACAGATCTATCAAGTACACGATGATCATAAGCTTTCAATTTTAAACGAATCTTTTCCATAAATTTCCTTATAAAGAACTCGTTAGGTCTTGCCTAACTATATTTAGTGAACGCGAATTGTACCCAAACTAACTTATATATTCAAGGATATAGGGGGCAAAAATCAAATTTCTGTTAAATTTATTTCCTTTTAATAAGGAAATGATAAAATTACAATATGGAAATTTTACTTGAAGAACTATACAAAACCGATATTAATCTAGATAAATTTCACTTTAGAAAAGTGTTTTTGGATGATTTTAGTTATCAAATCAACGGAATATCTCAGAGTGGCAAGACAAAACTGGTTAAAAATTATCTTTTAGGTCTAAAAAAAAGTTCTTACATCTATATAGATTGCAGCGATGTGAGAATTAATATAGATGAGTTAAACTCAGAATTATCAAAATTTTGCAACAAAAATAAAATAAATACATTGGTTTTAGACAACTATACAGAAAATATAAGTATCATAAATGTACCACAGTTAATCACATGCAGTGAGGTTCACTATAATATTAATTACTTAATAACTGTTCAACTCTATCCTCTTGATTATGAAGAGTTTTTAGCTTATGAGCATAAATATGACTCAACTGCATTAAATCACTTTTTTCAACTTGGCGGTTTTCCATCTATGCATAAGATAAACAGTGATGAGAGAATTATATATATTCAAAAAACACTAAAGTATGCGTTAGATGAGATGGAGTTTGATATATTGGTTTTTTGCGCAAAAATGATGGCACAGAAGCTATCTCCATACTCTATATATGAAAGACTTAAGCAGAGTAGAAAAATATCCAAAGACAAACTTTATAAGTCGTATGATAGTATATGCAAAAAAAACTATATACATCAACTTGAAAAAACAAACCATCCCAAGGCTACTAAGAAAATATATCTGTGTGATACATCTCTGAGATTGGCACTTACTACAGACAGACATTTTAGCAGACGTTTTGAGAATATGATATATTTAGAATTATTAAAGTCAAAAGTAGAGTGTTTTTATGATGATGGAATTGATTTTTACCTACCAAAAAAAGATGAAGTTATTCTTGGAATGCCCTTTGCAGATGAGAGAAGTCTGTTTAAAAAAATTGAAGCTATAGAAGCTTTTATATTTACGTATCAGGTTAAAAAAGTGACTGCTGTTACAATGAGCAGAGAAGGAAGTGTGAGTCATCCATTTTCAGAGGTGGAAATGGTTCCGTTTGATATTTGGGCTATTGGGGATTAGAGTGTACTCATTCATACTTTATTCAAACGGCTTCACTTTGGGTACCCCAAAATCAAAGATTTTAAAGAAGCTTTTTGCGTTGCAAAACCGCATTTGCTAGCTTTGACCCTAAAGTTGCAGGGGTTTGAAAAAAATATAAATTACGTTAAGGACTAAATGTATGTTATGTGGAATAGATGAAGCTGGTCGCGGACCAATTGCAGGTGATTTAGTAATGGCTGGGTGTATTTTAAATCTACATGTAGATGGTTTAAATGATTCAAAAAAACTAACTGAGAAAAAAAGAGAGCTTCTTTATGAGCTAATAGTAGAAGCTTCTACTTATCACATAGTAAAATTCTCTCCGAAAGAGATTGATGACAATGGTATCTCTACATGTCTAAAAAGAGGTCTTGAAGAGATTATGCAAAACATCGAGTGTGAAAAATATCTATTTGACGGCAACTCTAACTTTGGAGTAAGAGGTCTTCCTACAATGGTAAAGGCTGATGGTAAAGTTGCAGAAGTTAGTGCAGCTTCTATAATCGCAAAAGTGACACATGACAGAGATATTCTAAAGGAAGCTAAAAAATATCCAGAGTATCAATTTGAAAAGCATAAGGGTTATGGAACGGCTTTACATGTTGAAATGATTAAAAAGCATGGATATTGTGAAATTCACAGAAGAAGTTATAAGCTAAAAGCTTTGGAAGCGACATTATTTTAACTCTACATGTAACTTACATGTAGAGACTAATAATTTAAAAAGTGTCTAAAAGAATTACATTTACAAAAGTACCTTCTGAAAGATTTCCATCTTCCTCACCAGTAACCATTAGAGCACTCTCATTCAACATATTTGTTAGTATTGCCGAGCTTCCAACTTTTTTGCCATCGAAGTTTACAAAATACTCACCATCTTCAACAACTACATTACATGCAGTAAACTCTGTAAGTTTGCTTCTTTTTGTAAAATCTTCACTTAGTTTTGCTTCTATAATTTTGTAAGCAGAGTCACGACCCAACATTTTAGCCACCAATGGAAGTACATAGAGTATTGAGGTAACTGTAGATGAGTAGGCAAAACCAGGAAGTGCTAAAACAAATCTTTCTGCTCTTTGTGCAATTAATATATGTTTACCTGGTTTAATAGCCACACCCTTGTAAACGACCTCAGCCCCTAAACGAGGAACTATGTCTTTAACAAAATCATAATCTCCAACACTTACACCACCGGTACTTACAAGTATATCAGCAGAATGTAAAGCATTTTCAAAAGTCTGCATAATCGACTCTTTATCATCACCGATAGTTCCAAGCTGGATAACCTCAGCTCCCGCTTGCTCAAACAGCGCAGCTAATGTGTAGTTATTTGAACTTCTTATTTGTGCCGGATTATCACTGTTTACACCAAGATCTAAAATTTCACTACCTGTTGAGATAACTGCAACACGAGGTTTTAAAGCAACTTTTACCATTACACAATTGAGTCCAGCCATAACACCAATCTGAGCAAAACCTATTTTTGTACCTTTTTTAATAAGTACATCTCTGGCTCTATACCCCTCACCGATTGGACGAACTGCATTACCAAGAGAAACTTTTTCATCTATAGTGATTTTACCGTCATAAACTGTTACATTTTCTATCTGGATTAAAGTATCTGCACCTTCTGGCATCATTGAACCCGTAAAAGT
>DAOVJL010000180.1 GCA_030673275.1 Sulfurimonas sp. | reverse complement strand
ATTTTGATTCATCAGTAGCCATCGCTAAAAATGAGTCAAGATATCCATCTTGTTCAGCAACAAGCTGAATCCATTTGGCAAACATTCCGTCTCCAAACTTATCTGCTCCAAAAGTACCGCTAAGTACTGCTCTCTCTATTCCTGCACGCTCTTTTGATTTTAGAAAGTTAGTGTATGCATCAAGAGCTTTCACTAATTCTGGCGTATCTGCTAGTTTGGCGGTTAAGGCTACTATATGTAAAATTTTTGCATTCATACCTGTATAATAAGCAACTTCATCTTTTACGCTAATACCAAATGAATCTACTTTTGAGCGAATTTGTCCAATCTTGCCCATTTCTGCTCTAAACGATGATACATCATTTTGAAGTTCTTTAGGAAAAGAGTTTAAATCGAGTGAAGAGAGATAAGTCTCTAATTCATTATACTTTTGTGTTGTTAAATCTCTTTGTCCGGGTAAGATATTTCCGAATTTTTTACCTTTTGAACCAAGAAAACCTGCACTGGCACCACGCTCTTTTTGCGTTTCATGAATTACAATACTTAATTTTTGAGAAAGTATATTTAATTCTTTTGCTTGAGCTATAACAGCCTTGGTTGTAAATGTTTTATTTAGAGTTAAAGCAATAATAACTAGCGCAAAAGAGACTACTAAGAAGGTTATTAGATTTAATTTATATTTGATACTCATTTTAAGCTCTTTTAGCTTTAAAAGTTGATATTAAATTTAAATCATCAAGGAGATGTAGAAGTTGTTCATCACCAACATTCATATGAATATCTATATTATCTTTTAAAACAAGTTTGTTAAGGTAACCTATAATTGAAGATGTTATAGACAGAGAGTCAACAATATTTAAAATTATACTACTGCTATTAGCAATTACACTATCTACACCTTGCTTGATTTCTTGAAAATCACTAATACTTTTAATATTACCAGTTATTGTTATACTGCTTGATTCTATTGATATTTCCATAAGTACTGCCTTTGTGTGTTTAAATACATTTTAATTGTCGTGCAGTAGTTTATAGTTTAATAAATTAAAGTTAACTAAAATTTAGTATATAGTTTTTAACCAATCCCCCATTTTCTTCTCATAACCTATGTTTTTAAGCTCTACAAATTTTAGAGGTTTTGATAAATATGTTTGTTTTACATAACCGCCATAGTTATGTGGATATAAATAATTTTTATTATTTTGAGTAATATTTTTTGGAATATCTAAATGCAGACCGCTTTTTACAGAGTCCAAAGCTTTGTTTATTGCTTCATAAGATGAGTTTGATTTTGGTGATGCGCATAGATAGATTACAGCTTGTGCTAAAATAATTCTAGCTTCCGGATAACCTATTTTTGAGACACTGGTCAAGCACGAAGTTGTAAGAGTCAAAGCTTGAGGATTAGCATTGCCTATATCTTCACTTGCTAATATTACGAGTCGTCTTGCAATAAAATCAGCAGACTCTCCTCCATCTATTAGACGAGCTAGATAATATATGCCGGCATCCATATCTGAACCTCGTATGGACTTTATCATGGCACTAGTCAGATCGTAATGAACACCGGCTTCACTACTACCTGCCGAGAGTGCATTAGGGCGAAGTGCTTTTAAATTTTTCAGAGTAATATCTCTGTCTAGATTTGATGCAAACTCTAAAAGTTTTAGCATTGCTCTTGCATCACCACCGCTACTAGCTACCAAATACTCCGCAGCATCTTCTTGACATGTGAGTTTAGAGTTTTCTAAGGCTTTGTCTAGTAGTTTTGCCAATGCCTCATTAGATATATTGTAAAGTTCAAAAAGCATTGAGCGAGAACGGATAGCTGATGTCAGAGAGAAGAACGGGTTTTCAGTTGAAGCACCGATTATTAAAACAGAGTTGTTTTCCATGACAGGAAGCAGAACTTCTTGCTGGTTTTTCGCCAAACGGTGTACTTCATCTATAAATATTAGAGGTTTTTGCAGAGCATTTTTATACTGTTCAAATATTTTTCTTAGCTGTTCTATTTTAAGGCTTGTTGCATTAAATTCATAAAATGGCATATCCATTTTTTTTGCAATTATTCTGGCAATAGAAGTTTTTCCACACCCGGCAGGACCAAAAAAGAAACTATGTCCAAGAGCACCTTTTTCACAAAGAATTCTAAGTGGCGAGTCCAAAGAAGTTAAATGTTCTTGACCAATTAGATCATCAAAGTTATCTGGTCTCAGGAGGTGTGTAAAATCAGACAAGGTTACTTTTCTCCACGTTCTCTTTTTAATTTATCTTCTGCTTTTAAGTATGTGAAAAGTGCTGAATATTCACTTCTGCTTAAGAATCTTGTTTTTCCAGTTGGAAGGTTATTTAACTCAACTTCTGCAAATGAAAGTCTTTTTAAATCAGCTACATCAGTTCCAAAGTGAGCAAAGAATCTTCTGATTTCACGATTTTGCCCCTCAGAAATAGCTATTTTTAAAACAGAATAGTTATGTTCATTTTTTTGAATTTTGTAACCTATAAAGGGTGCAAAAGTCATTGAAGTAATTCTTGAATGTGAGTGTCCGCCGGCAGTTGCATCATCAATAGTCATTCCATTTAGCATAGCTGCTTCCATCTCAGAAGTTATCTCACCCTTGATTTTTACCTTATAAATTCTCTCCAGATTTGAGTTCATAAGTGAAGTTGCTACTTTTGATGCATCTGTAAGGAGTAAAACACCCTCAGTTGCATAATCAAGTCGTCCAACAGGGATGAAATGTTTGTACTTAGCATCTAGTCCGTCATAGATAGTTCTTCTGCCTTTAGGGTCACTCTTTGTTACAAGCTCACCTTTTGGTTTGTTATAAACTATAACAGTATATTTATCCCTTGGAGTGACCTGTTTTCCGCTTACATAAACTATAACCTCCTTCTCATCAACCTGAGTTGCCGGGTTATCTTGAATCTCTCCATCTACTCTTACATAACCATCCTGAATGACCTTGTCAGCTTCTCTTCTTGAGTAGCTTGAGTGATGTGCGATGTACTTATTTAGTCTCACGAAATACCTTTTTCTATCAAAGTATGGATGTGAAGCACACCTTTTACTTTTTTCTCTTTATCTGTTACAACTAAAAGTTGTATCTTCATATCTTCTATAATTACAAGTGCTTCACTTGCAAGTATGTTTTCATCATCAAGAGTTCTTGGGTTATGCGTTGCATATTTGTCCACACTGTCTTCAAGTGAAAAATCTTCTGAGAGTAGGGCTCTACGGATATCCCCATCACTTACAAGTGCAAGTAGTCTGTTGTCTTTATCTGTTACCAGAACAGTTCCAAGTCTACCCTCACTTATCTTTACAATCGCATCTTTAACTTTTGTGTCAGCACTTACTACCGGTAAATTATCTGTTCTCATTAAGTCGCTAACTTTTACAAAAAGCTGTTTTCCTAAAGCCCCACCAGGATGAAATGACGCAAAGTCGCTTTTTTGAAAAT
>DAOVJL010000019.1 GCA_030673275.1 Sulfurimonas sp. | reverse complement strand
TCTAATGCTGCATACTCAATATATTGGAACTCTTCATCTCTTTTAAAATGAGATTCATAATTTTTCCACTCTTTGTCTATCGTATTTATTGCAAGTTTTATCTGTGATTCAACTTCACTTGAACTTATTTCAGAATTTTTTGCTTTATATACCGTATTGGCTAATTTACCATGATATGTTTGAAGGATATTACTTAATTCTATTACTGGGACTAAAGAGCCAAAATATAAAGAATCTAAATTCTTTTTCATTGAGTTTAAATTAATTGCACCCACAACTCCAATAACAATAAGACCTATGGTTATAATAATAAAAATAAATAAAAGCTTGCTTCTAAGTTTTAAGGCTTCTATAAACTGCATATAAGCACCCCTCTTTTATGTAGTATAATAAAAGCAAATACTATACCAAAATGTGATATCTTTGGTTTGGAATATTATTTATGCTAAGATACAAAACATATTTAAAAATTGCAACTATAAAAATAATCTTTTAAAGAAGTCAAATAGCCATTATGGACAATAAATTACAACAAATAAAACAGCTGTCATTTTTTAATTCTCTCTGCGATGAAAAATTAGCTATAGTTGATAAAATATCAAAAATTACCACACACCCAAAAAACTCTATTCTTTATTATGAAAATGACATATATAATAAAATCTTTTTTTTAGTTTCAGGACTTTTAAAAGTATATAAAATAGATAAATTTGAAAATGAAATATTCTTATATCATATATATAAAAACTCTCTTATCTCCGAGCTTACAGCGCTAAACAACAACTCAATATACTGTTTTTCAAATGCAGAATTTGTGGAAGACAGCATAGTTTTAGAAGTTGACTTTTTGGAGCTTAAAAATCAGTTTTTATCTCAAAATATACTCAATAGTGAATTTATAAATGAAATTCTTTTAAAAACCCAACAACTGCATTGTGTGGTAAATAGAGAGCTTGTTTTTGATGCAACTGCTAAAGTTGCTTTTATGTTGAGTGATGATTTAGAGATGTTTAACAGACTTAAAAGGCATGAAGTTTCTTTTATGTTGCACATTCAACCAGAGACACTATCGCGTGTTTTAAAAAAGCTAAAAAGAAGCTCTATTATAGGGATTGAAAACTCTGTTGTTACTATTTTAGATAAAGAGCTACTTTATAATATATATAAAGGTGACGGGATATGAAAAAAATAAATAAAATTAGTACAAAAATAAAGCTAATAGGTGCTTTACTACTCTTTTTAATGGTATCTATGATAGGAACTACAATATATCTAAATCAACAAAACATTAAAGATGCTATGATTATAAATATTGCCGGTAAGCAGAGAATGTTAACTCAAAAAATAGCTAAAAATGTTTTTTATATTCACTATACATATAATCAAGATTTTTATGAACTAAACTCTGCAACAGATGAGTTTATCAAAGGTTTAAACATCTTAAAACATGGTGATCATGATAAAGGAATATCAGCTGTATCTACTTATAATATATCAAAACAATTAATAGAAGTACGTAAACTTTGGGATGATTACTATGAAAATGTACAAAATTTTAAACTCCTTACGCAGTCATATTCAGACAGAGATCAAGGAGAAAAAATTGTAAAATCTATATATAAAAACAATACCATTTTGCTGGACAATGTAGATAAACTAGTTACAATGTATACGAATAACTCTGAAGACAAAACCAATTTTATAAAGAGTTTTCAGTACTTAGCCGGAGGAATACTACTTATTATATTTTTATACTCACTTATGCAACTAAGATCCATTGAATCACATGTTGATATATTTTTACAATATTCAAAAACACTTTTAAGTAATAAAGATACATCTGAATTTAAGCCAATAAAGCTTGAAGCTGAAAGTGAAAGTGAAATTATTGAAGTTGGTGATACAATAAACTGCTTTGTTCAAAAAATAAACTCTGCTATGGACTACTCTAATGAAGCACTAAAACAATCAGAGTATGCCTCTTCTAAACTAGAGGAATTAACAGATGAGTTTGGTGCAATTATAGGTGAACTAAAAGACACATCTCTAGCTTCAAAACACCTAAATAATAGTGAAGACATAATGATAGAATCAACAGAAGAGCTAATCAATTCAACAAAAAAACTCTCAAATCTAAAACTAGAGCTAGAAAAACTTACAAAAAGTTGTCAAGAGATTAAATCCTAAATAACTATTTCTAATAGAAATTTTAAGTGCTACTTATATCCACACTTTTAGTAAATAAAACAAAACTTAATAATATAATTTAATTTCTTGACATAAGTCAAAGATTTTAAACTCCCCAAAGTGATATTATCAATCCTGTTAATGGACACCTTAACAAAAAGAATTGACTTAGAGTTTTTAACGGTAACTCTTTTTCAAAAATTATCAAATAGGAGAAAATATGTCACTTTCGAGAAGAGAATTTCTTAAAAGTTCAGCGGCAGCATCTGCAGCAGCGGCTGTTGGTATGAGTGTACCAGCAGAGCTAGAAGCAGCAGCAGGCCAAGCTGAAGGAGGCTGGAGATGGGACAAGGCAGCTTGTCGTTTCTGTGGTACGGGTTGTGGTATTATGATGGCAACAAAAAACGGTAAAATCGTTGCTGTTAAAGGGGATCCGGCAGCCCCTGTGAATAGAGGTCTTAACTGTATTAAAGGTTACTTTAATGCGAAGATAATGTATGGTGCTGATAGATTAACTCAGCCACTACTAAGAGTTGGTGCTGATGGCAAGTTTGACAAAAAAGGTAAATTTGTTCCAGTATCATGGGAAAGAGCTTATGATGAGATGGAAGTTCACATCAAAAAAGCACTAAAACATGGTGGTCCTGAATCAGTTTCAGTATTTGCATCTGGTCAGTACACTGTTCAAGAAGGTTATGCAGCTCAAAAAATGATGAAGGCAGGATTCAGATCAAATGCAATCGATCCAAATGCTCGTCACTGTATGGCATCTGCGGTTGTTGGTTTTTATCAAACATTTGGTGTTGATGAGCCTTCTGGTTGTTATGATGATATCGAGCTTACTGATACTATCGTATCTTGGGGTTCAAATATGGCAGAGATGCACCCGATCCTATGGTCTCGTGTAACTGACAGAAAACTTTCAGATCCTGAGAGAGTAAAAGTTATCTCTATTCAGACTTATACTCACAGAACTTCAGATTTAGCTGATACTGAAATCATCTTCTCACCAAATACTGATACTGCTCTTTGGAACTATATTGCAAGAGAAATCGTAATGAGAGACGAAGCTGAAGGTATTATCGACTGGGATTTCGTTAAGAAACATATGATTTTTACAGCTGGTCCTGTAAATATCGGTTATGGTATGAGAAGAGCTGGTGAAAAATCACTTAAAGATGGTAAATATACTGCTTTAGAGATGGAAATTATCGACAAAGAGATGAAAACAACTGTTTCTGCTAAAGAGGGTCCTGCTTTAGAGCCGTTTGGTTATAAAGCAGGCGATACAATGAAACATACTGGTGGTACTTTAGGTCACTGGGAAATTTCATTTGAAGAGTATAAAAAATCTTTAGAGCCGTATGATTTACATTATACTGCGACTATTGTAAAAGGTGATCCGGATGAAAATCTAGAGAGCTTCAAAGAAAAACTTCAAGAATTAGCTAATTTATATATTGAAAAAGGTAGAAAAGTAGTATCTTTCTGGACAATGGGTATGAATCAACATACTCGTGGTACTTGGACAAATACACTTGCATACAATGTTCACTTTATGTTAAATAAACAAGCTAAACCTGGTGATGGAGCATTTTCATTAACTGGTCAACCTTCTGCTTGTGGTACTGCTCGTGAAGTTGGTACATTTACACATAGACTTCCAGCTGATATGATGGTTAAAAACCCTAAACATAGAAAAATTGCTGAAAATAAATGGAAAATTCCAAATGGAACTCTAAATGGTGTTGGTAAACAACATATTATGGCTATCCATAGAGGAATTGAAGATGGATTAATTAAATTTGCATGGGTAAATGTTTGTAATCCTTACCAAGATTCTGCATCTGCTTCTCACTGGATTAATGCAGCTCGTGATATGGATAACTTCATTGTTACTTCTGACGGATACCCAGGTATCTCAGCTAAAGTTTCTGACCTTATTCTACCGACTGCAATGATGTATGAAAAATGGGGAGCTTACGGTAATGCTGAGCGTCGTACGCAGCACTGGAGACAACAAGTACTTCCAATTGGTGATTCAATGTCTGATACTTGGCAATGGATTGAACTTTCAAAAAGATTTACAGTTAAAGATTTATGGGGTGCTTGGGCACCGTCAGGTCCAAGAAAAAAAGCACTTCCAAGTGTTATAGCAAAAGCTAAAGCAATGGGTTACAGTGACAATACAACTATGTATGACATTCTTTTTGCTAATAAAGATGCCAAATCTTATAAACTAGACCAAAAAGATCCTATTCAAGCTGGATATGATAACTCTGAGGGTTATGGAGACAGCAGAAATGTTGTTGGTTCAGATGGTAAAGTATTTGATGGTTATGGTTTCTTTATTCAAAAATATCTTTGGGAAGAGTATGCTGCGTTTACACGTGGACATGGTCATGACCTTGCACCATTTGATGTATACCATAAAGTTCGTGGTCTTAAATGGCCTGTTGTTGATGGTAAAGAAACATCATGGAGATTTAATGCTAAATATGATCCATATGCAGCTAAAGCTACTAAGGAAACGGGTAACTCTCATGCATTTTACGGAACACTTGCTAAAGCACTACAAAGTGGTACTCTAAAAGGTAAAGATAAATCAAGTAAGAAAAAATCATTAGCTAACAAAGCGAAGATTTTTGCTCGTCCGTACATGGATCCTCCAGAAATGCCGGATAGTAACTATGATACATGGTTATGTACTGGTCGTGTGTTAGAACACTGGCACTCAGGAACTATGACAATGCGTGTACCTGAACTATTCCGTGCTGTTCCAGAAGCACTATGTTATATGCACCCTGCTGATGCGAAAGCTAAAGACCTTAAACAAGGTGGACTTGCATGGGTAGAGTCTCGTCGTGGTAGAGTTAAAGCTAGAGTTGAGACTCGTGGTAGAAATAGACCTCCAAGAGGTTTAGTATTCGTGCCTTGGTTCGATGAAAAAGTATTTATCAATAAAGTTTGTTTAGATGCGACATGTCCAATGTCAAAACA
Organism: Sulfurimonas sp.; assembly: GCA_030673275.1. Taxonomy (GTDB): domain Bacteria; phylum Campylobacterota; class Campylobacteria; order Campylobacterales; family Sulfurimonadaceae; genus Sulfurimonas. Next base: position 5,267 of record DAOVJL010000019.1, on the reverse strand, counting down.
AACAGACTTTAAAAAATGTGCTGTAAAAATTTACAAAGCATAATTTAAATAAAGGATAGGCAAGTTTTTGCATTTTGCAAATTATGCCTGATAAAATGAAAAATAAAACAGTAAGTGATAGAAGAAAATTTATTCTTAGAATGGCAAGAGGTGCTGGTATAACAGCACTTGGTGGCTTTGTATGGAGTGCTTATGTTGATGAAGTTACGGCTTCACCGCTTCTCCTCCGTCCACCCGGAGCTATAAAAGAAGAAGATTTTTTGAAAACATGTATCAAATGTGGGCTTTGTGTTGAAGCCTGTCCATATGATACGTTGTTACTTGCTAAACCAGGTGATAACAAACCTCTAGGAACTCCATATTTTATTCCTAGGGATATACCTTGTTATATGTGTCCAGATATTCCTTGTGTTCCTGTATGTCCTACAGGTGCACTTGATGAATCTAGTGTTACAACAAATGGAGAACTTGATATAAATGTGTCCGAGATGGGTCTTGCAGTTATTGATGATGAAAGTTGTATAGCTTTTTGGGGAATTCAATGTGATGCGTGTTATAGAGCTTGTCCTCTTTTGGGTGAGGCTATATCAATTGTATATGAAAAAAATGAGAGAACTGGTAAACACGCTTTTATGAAACCGGTTGTTCATGCGGACATCTGTACTGGTTGCGGATTGTGTGAAAAAGCTTGTGTAACAGAAAAAGCGGCTATATTTGTACTTCCAAAAGAAGTTGCAATGGGTAAAGTAGGTGATTTCTATATCAAAGGTTGGGATAAAGAGGACGAAAAGCGTTTAGAAGATGCTAAAGAAATCAAAACCGTAACTGAGATAAGTAAGAAAAGTGCTATTGACTCTTTAAATAGTGGTTTAGGAGATTTATACTAATGGCTACGCTATGGAATAATTACCGATACCTATTTTTTAGAAGATTTACTCAAATAGGTTTACTAACGTTATATTTTGGAGCGAATGCTTGGGGATGGACTATCCTTATGGGAAACCTTAGTTCATCACTTTTTTTAAATATTGTTCCTTTAAGTGATCCGTATGCTGCTTTGCAAATGTTATTTGCAGGTGCAGTGATAGCTACTGATATACTTATAGGTGTGTTGATAATTACTATGTTTTATCTACTAATTGGCGGTCGTGCCTTTTGTAGTTGGGTTTGTCCGGTAAATATAGTTACAGACGCAGCAGCATTATTAAGAAGAAAACTAGGTGTTGATGAAGTTTCAAAAAGACAACCGGCTTCGCGAAATATGCGATACTGGGTTTTAGCATTAAGTTTGATTATATCATTTGCGATGGGCGTTACAGCCTTTGAATTCATATCACCAATATCTATGCTTCATAGAGGTATTATATTTGGTTTAGGTTTTGGATGGGCAGCAATGCTCATAATTTTTCTTTTTGACCTATTCGTTCTAAAGAATGGATGGTGTGGACATGTATGTCCACTTGGTGGATTTTATTCACTAGTAGGTAAATTTAGTCTTATAAGAGTGCAACATACTGTAGAGAATTGTACTGCATGTATGAAATGTAAAACTGTTTGTCCTGAGCGTCAGGTACTACATATGATAGATAAAGAGAGCTTACCTGTACTTTCAGGTGAGTGCACAAATTGTGCCAGATGTATCGAAGTATGTGACGATGATGCTCTTAGTTTTTCAATACGAAAACTAGCAAAAAACAAAAAAACGGGAGAGTAAAATGAAAACAATGAGTAAGATAACGATTGGTTTAGTTGCTGCTGCACTACTAATGGTTGGTTGTGTTGGTGGTGGTGCAAAATCTTCATCAAAATCAGGAGCATCAGAGATTGTAACTGAGGAGTCTTTAGGTTTAAGAACAACTGACCTATATTCTGAGAATACTACAATAGCTACAAAAACTGAGTATGGTAGAGCGCAAGCTTCTTCAAGTACTAAGTTTAAAAGAGCATTCCAAGATGCTCCACCGATGGTTCCACATGATACTATTGGAATGTTACCTATTAAAATAGATGATAACAGATGTGTTAGTTGTCATATGCCAGAAATGGCTAGCGGCGTTGGTGCTACACCAATTCCAGAGTCACACTTTACAGATTTTAGACCTAAACATAGTATTAAAAATGGCACATTTAAAAAAGCTGTTGATAACTATAAAAATGAAGTTGCTATTAAAAAGACAAATAAACTTCAGGGTTCTAGATTTAACTGTACACTATGTCATGCTCCACAATCTCAAGGTAATTTAGCTGTTGAAAATACTTTCGAAGCTGCTTACACAAGAAAAGATGGTGCAAATAAATCAAGCTGGTCTGGATCTTCTTTAACTGATTCTCTAGACACAATTATAGGTGGTGACAACTTTGTTACTAAAGCAGATGTTGAAAATGCAAATTCTGTTGCTGGTAGTTTAGATCACTAATGCAAAGAAGAGAGCTTTTTAGCTCTCTTGCTTCATCTATAAAAGGTGAACAAAAGCAAGAGAGACTGTTAAGACCACCTTACTTTGGTGATGAATCTCTTTTTCACAATGAGTGTAGCAAGTGTGATGCTAAATGCGCCACTGTTTGTGAAGAAGAAATAATTAAAATAGCTAGTGATAAAACTCCATATTTGGATTTTTCCAAGAACGGATGTACATACTGTGATGAGTGTGCAAAAGCTTGTGAGTTTGGAGTATTAAAATTAGAAGAAAAAAAGCTTATCAATGCTAATATAAGCATTGATAAAAACAAGTGTGTTAGTTGGCATCATACAATGTGTTTTTCATGCAAAGACCCTTGCTTGGACAATGCTATAGACTTTGCAGCTATGTTTATGCCTGAGATAAATGACAAATGCACAGCATGTGGCTTCTGTATTAGCAGGTGTCCAACAGAGGCAATAGAACTAAAGGTAATATAATGAAAAAAATCATACTTATAACTATGCTTGTCTCTTCTCTTTTTGCTTCAAACATAAAACAACCTATAGCACACTTTAACTCAAGTGGGGCTGTTATTGACCTACTATATAAAAATGGTAAAATTTACAGTGCCACAGATGCTAGTACAGTTGATATTTTTGATTTAAAAACCAAAAAAATAATCAAAAAGATACATGTAGATAAAATTGAGGATTTTATGGGTGACCTAGTTGATTCTAAAGTTTTTTCTGTTGATGAAATAGATGGCAATATACTTATTCTTTCTCAATCAAAAAAAGGTTTTGCAAGGGTTCATCTTCACAAAAACAACAAAACAGAGCTTTTCATAGACTATAAACGAGGTCTTTCGATAGCTAAAGCTAAGTTTATAAATAAAAATACCATTCTTTTAGCACTTCTTGGTAATGAACTTATATCTTTTAATATAGCTGAGAGAAAACAAAACTGGATAATTAAAGTATCAGGTGCTAAGTTTTCTGACTTTGCCTTAAATGAAAAAAGAACACAAGTTGTTGTAGCAGATGAGAGCGGTAGTATGCAGGTTCATTCTACTAAAGATGGAAAAAAAGTGCTAACATTAGAGGGACAAAACTTAGATAATGTATTTCAAGTTGCTTATAAAAATAATGTTGTTGCAACCGCAGGACAAGATAGAAGAATCGCGATTTACAAAGAAAAATCAAAGGTAGCTTACTATAAAAAATCTACTTTTTTAATCTATAGTGTCGGTCTATCTCCTAGTGGGAAAATAGCAGCATATGCCAGTGATGAAAATAACAATGTTACTTTGTTTAGCACTGTTACAAAATCAAATTTAGGAAAATTTGGTGGTAACAAAATGACTCTTTCAAACATTGTATTTATTAATGAAAATGAGTTTTTAGTTTCAAGTAATGATGAAACCATTAATTTATATAGTGTAAAATAACATTCAATTAAAAAGGAAAAATAATTATGAATATATCAAGTATAGTAGTTAAAACAGTACCAAAGTATCTAGACGAAGTTGTACAAGCTCTTAAAGATTGTGAAGTATGTGATTATCATTTACACGATGAAAAAGGTAGGGTAATCATAACAATTGAAGGTGAAGGCGTATCTGAAGAACTTGAAAAACTTAGAGTAATAGAAGCAATTCCACATGTAATTACAGCAGATATGCAAATGGCATACTCTGAAGATGAATTAGATGCACACATGGAAGTAATTGCTGGCGGTGATGCTGTTCCAAAAGTTCTCAATGATGACAATGTTAAAGTAACAGATATGCAATACAATGGTGATTTAAAGAAAAAAGATGATTTAGCAACATTTACTAAAAAATTTGATAAAACAGAAAGATAAAAGAATGGCTGTAATATTTGAATCAACTATTAAAATGGTTGAAGGAAGTGGCGAAGATTGGTTTATAGAACTTAAAGATTGCGTTGATGACAGAGTGGAAGTTTGTGCTAATTTAGCAGAGTATTCTAAAAAAGTTGAAGAGCTTGGTGCTGACTACGGTGGAAATATTGATGAAGTTATTTGGATGAAAGATGACAATGTTCCACTTCCTATAATGGACACTATCAGATTTGAGATGTCAAAACTTCAAGCAGAAATAGAAGACGAAACTGGAAAAAAACTTACAAGTGAGGATTCTTAATTGCCAGTAGCACAAAGTATAGCTACTGAAAAATACCTTGATATTATAGAGATACAAAGTCATCTAAAAGATGTTGAGTATATTATTATGGCAGCTCCTGCTCCAGATACATTCAAAGATACACCCATTCATTTTACTATATTTTTAAATACAAGTGAGAATATCCCACAAGAGATACAAGAAGAAATTTTTAATAAATTTTTACAAAATGAGGGTATTGTCTCTCCAGCAGAAATAATGATACACGTCATGCCTGTTGGTTTTTCTAAAGGTGCTCAAGACACGCCTATGCCACTTTTAATAGTAAGACAAGAAGATATGAATGCTATTACAAATACACCTATGCTTGTTATGGACTTTTTAGCTGATTCTGACAACTTTGAACAAACAAAAAAACATAGTTTAACTGGTTGGACTTATAGTTATAATTAATCCATAAAAGGAAGTAATTCCTTTTACTTCGCTGGAGCCACTGTGGCTACTTTTGTGCTAAAGCACTTATGCAGAAAATCACTAAATGATTTTCTGTAAAGCTTTACTCTTTCAGAGTAAGAAATATAACTAAGTTTTAAAAGACAATCCTTCTATCTCTTTTATAGTTTTTACTATATCAGAAGATAAATTTTCATATCCATCTTTTGTAACTAAAATATCGTCCTCTATTCTTATACCAATACCACGATATTTTTTGGGTACAGACT
>DAOVJL010000196.1 GCA_030673275.1 Sulfurimonas sp. | reverse complement strand
GATTTCAGTAGTTTTGCTAAAGCTTGAACTTCTTCTTTGTCTTGTGGTTGAACACCACCCTCACCTTGAATTAATTCTATCATAACTGCACAAGTGTGACCATCAAGAAGAGACTCTACCTCACTAATAGAATCAGCATACACAAAACCATCAGGAAATGGTCCAAAGTAGTTGTGCATAGACTCTTGCCCAGTTGCTTTTACTGTTGTGATTGTTCTACCGTGAAATGAGTGTTGAAGAGTTATTATCTTATATTTTTTTATTTCACCATTAATCTCGCCAAATTTTCTAGCAATTTTAATAGCACCCTCGTTTGCTTCAGCACCACTGTTTCCAAAAAAGCACTGCATATCATAACCCGAAGCTTCAACAAGCTTCTGTGCCGCACGAGCTTGTGGTGCAATATAATAAAGGTTTGAAGTATGTGTAATATCAGAGAGCTGTTTACAAATAGCAGCATTAACTCTATCGTTTGCATGCCCAACACTAACAACACCGATACCCGAAGTAAAATCTATATACTCTTTACCTTCACTATCCATAAGTCTTGCATTTTTACCACTAACAAATTCTACATCACCTCTAGCGTATGTAGGTAACACATATTTTTTATCTAATTCTTTTATATTCATATACTTATCTCCTCTAACATATCTAAATCAAACTCTTCTAAAAATTCAAACTCTTTTGTTTTTATATCAAAGCCATTTGTATAACTATCTTTATCTACATGTATAACACCAGATCCATCTTTATCAAACAAACCAAGCATAACACCAAAAGCATTTATACTTTGAATTACATCATCATAATTACTATGCTTTTTTACTCCACTGCCACAAATGACCATAACTTTTTTATTTTCTACAAGCTCTAAAACTTTTTCAACAGCACTTAATTCTAAACCGATTTTATCAAGTGTATCTACAATTCTGAGACTTTGAGTAAGTTCATGATACTCTTCATATTCACTGGCATACTTTTGAACAAAATCATTATCAAAACTATCATAAATATACAAAAATCTGCTTAGTATCATTGCAAAAAACATATCTGCATCTTTTTTAATCTCTACATGTAAATCTGCTTCTTTAGCCATTTTTGTTTTAACAGGATCAATTACAATAAGCTTTTTATCTTTTAAAACTTCAGAAAAATCATCTCTATCTACATGTGAATCAATTCCCCATAGTATTACTACCTCTGAAGAGGCTATTTTATCAATCATCTTTAAGCTCTACCTTAACAAGTTTAGAAAATATTTTTGGAGATTTTAAAATTATTTGAGCCATATATTTGGATATATTTTTACTATCTGCAATATTTAAAAGTCTTGAGATTTTATATGATGTTTTTTTACCATCAATATATAGAGTCTTTTGCTCAGCGTTTACTAAATCTGTCTCATCTAAAAATATGGTGAGTTTTGCACGTGAGACATCCGCTACTTTTGCGAGAGGAGTTGCAATGCCTACAACTTGACCGGGTTTTACAAGCATTTCATAAAGGACAAAACCTTTTGCTCTTAGATTTTTATCTTCTATACTTCTTTTTAGTTGAACTTCTCTAAGTTTTGTATCTGTTATCTGTATTTTTAAGTTATTTATCTCTTTTTGAGTATTCAAATATAAGTTTTCACTAGAAATAAGGTCAGAAAACTCTCTATCTTTCTCTACAGATGATTTAAACTTTAGAGATTGTACTTTTTCGTAATTATCTCTTTTTTTAGCTAAATTTTTAGCTAAATTTTCCAAGACACTTTCATTCACTTTTACTATCTCTCTCATATACTCTAATTTATCTTTTATATATTTCAACTCTTTAACATCAACTTCAGAATCTATTACAATATATGGTTTTGATGAGAGTGTAGTACCCATTAAATCTTCATTAGCTTGCAATACTAATCCAGAAACATTTGAAGATATGGCTCTTAACTCAAATGGTTCAACTTTTGCATAATAGACTTTAGCAAACGATAAACTGAACATTAACATTATTGTAAAAATAATTTTCACTTACTCTGCCTTTTGGGAAATACCCTTTAATAATTACACTTATTTTACCATTTCATTATTAATATTAAAGCATATTTCATTTTATTTAGGGTACTATTTAAGCACTATTATTAAAAGGGTGTATATGTCTATTTTAGATAATGTTGATGCTGCTACCAATTTGGCAAAAAACAATGAACTTCAACTTTTAGTATTTAGAGTTAGTGACAGTGCAGACTCTGCTTATTATGCTATTAATGTTTTTAAAACAAGGGAAGTTGTTGAAGCTAAAAATCATTTCCTAACTCAAATTCCATCATCACACCCTTTGCTAGAAGGCACTATAGTTCTTCGTGACTTGCAAATCCCGTTATTAAACCTTCCTTTATGGTTAGATGTAAATCTGACTGAAGAAGATATACAAAAATCCAATATTCTTATCTGTGATTTTAATGGGATTATAATCGGTCTTAGAATAATGTCAGCATTTAGAGTTATAAAGAAAAACTGGAATGAAATGCACGCACCAGACAGCTATAGAGTTGGTGAAGACAATGTAGTAATTAACGATACAAGACTAGAGGATGGAAGCCTATGTCTTGTACTTGACTATGAAAAACTATTAGCGGATGTAATCCCTCAAGCTATGGTAGATGTACATGAATCACCTGTTAACTTAAAAGACTTGGATATACCGGCTAAACTGCTAAATGGAACTGTTTTAATTGCAGAAGACTCTAAAACAGCACAAAAACATCTGACTCAAATTTTTGAAAATGCAAATATAGGCATGAAAATGTTTGATAATGGAAAACTGCTTGTTGAATATATAGAGTCATTACATGAGGATGCACTATCTATTCCTGCAATTATAACAGATATAGAGATGCCGGAGATGTCTGGTTTTACCGTTGTTAAAATACTTAAAGATGATTCGGTAACTAAGCATATTCCTATAATTGTAAACAGCTCTATGACTGGCTCTAATAACAAAAGAGAAGCTGAAGAATTAGGTGCAGATGGATTTATAGATAAAACAAAAAGCCATGACATCATACCGTTAATTGTAAAAGCAATGCGAAAAGCAGAAAATAATTAACTTAAATAACAGAAGCTTTCAAAGCTTCTTTACATATAGATAAACCTCAAAATAATTAAAAACTTCCAAGAACTAAAAAGAAAAACAAAGAATTAAGAAATTTAAAGAGTGGTGTAATT
>DAOVJL010000089.1 GCA_030673275.1 Sulfurimonas sp. | reverse complement strand
TATGGAGTGAATGAGCTTTTAATGTATGGACTTATAAAAAAACAACCTGCAAAATTAGTTAAATCATTAACAACACCATTATATATACCTAGAGATGTAGATTATGTAATAGAGGGCTGGGTAGATACGCAAAATATGAAAATCGAAGGTCCTTTTGGTGATCATACCGGTTACTATACTTTAGAAGAACCGTATCCTGTGATGGAAGTAAGTGCAATCACTATGAAAAAAGATCGTGCTTTTTTAGCTACAGTTGTTGGTAAACCACCTTTGGAAGATAAGTATATGGGTTGGGCAACCGGTAAGATATTTTTTCCGCTTTTAAAAACAACAGCACCTGATTTACTTGATTATCATATGCCGGAAAATGCAGGTTTTCATAATCTGATTTTGGCAAAAATGCAACCACTTTATAAGGGACATGCAAAACAGTTTATGCATGCTTTTTGGGGTGCAGGACAGATGAGTTTTGTCAAACATGCAATATTCGTAGATGAAAAAGCACCAAAACTAGAAAATTATGAAGTTTTAGCTTCATATGTTTTGGATAGATTTACTCCAAAATCACTTTTTATATCAGAAGGAATTTTAGATGCACTTGATCATTCATCTCCAGAGACTCTTGTCGGTGGAAAACTGGGTATTGATGCAACTGCAGCGCATAAAATAGAGGCACCGCAACTACTAGGTGACGAAGAACTGCTTGCTAAGGTAAAAGAAGTAGTTCCTGATGCTGTAAACCTTCATCAATATATGAGAAGAACTAAAAATCCGATAACAGTTATATCTGTAAATAAAACAAAAAATGCTAAAGAGTATTTTGATGCTTTAGTAGATTTAAGTACTCATATAAGGATAGTCGTTTTTGTTGATGAAGCTAAAAATGATATATTTAACTCTTACATGTTAGTTTGGAGAGTTACAAATAATATAGATGCCATGAGGGATATATACATATCAGGATTGATGGTTGGCGTTGATGGTACCAATAAAAACATGCTAGATGGTTTTAACAGAGAATGGCCAGACGATGTTGATTGTACACAAAGTGTTGTAGAGTCGTTAAAAGAAAGAGGAATCTGGAATTTGGACGATAAAATTTATAATAAATTTCAATTATAAGGAAATAATATGGACAAAATGTGGTCAGGCCGCTTTTCTTCAAGCGCATCAAGCCTCTTAGATGAGTTCAATGCATCTATCATGTATGATAGAAAACTATACCAAGAAGATATAGAGGGTTCACTAGCTCATGCAGCAATGCTTGCAAAACAAGGAATATTAACTACTGAAGATCTTATTGCTATAACTGATGGACTGAATCAAGTTAAAAGTGAAATAGAGTCAGGTGAGTTTGAATGGAAAATATCAGATGAAGATCTGCATATGGGAATCGAGAAGCGTTTAACTGCTATTATCGGTGATGCCGGTAAAAAACTTCATACTGCAAGAAGTAGAAATGATCAGGTTGCCGTTGATTTTCGTCGTTGGGTTCTTAAAAGAAATAAAGAGATAGTTGAAGCTCTTAAACTGCTTATGAATGAAGTTTTAGTTGTAGCAGATAAACATACTGAGACTCTTATCCCAGGAATGACTCATCTCCAACATGCTCAGCCAACGAACTTTGGTTTTCATCTAGGGGCATATTTGTCAATGTTTAAGCGTGATATTGAGAGATTTGAAAGCTCTTATGAGAGAAATAACGTCTCTCCTCTTGGTTGTGCTGCACTAGCAGGTACTCCACACAATGTGGACAGAGATATGACAGCTGAACTTTTAGGATTCAGTAGCGTTAGTACAAATTGTTTAGATACGGTAAGTGATAGAGATTTTGCACTGGAAATTTTATTTAATATCTCAACTATGATGATGCATATATCAAGGCTTTCTGAAGAGCTTGTTATGTGGTCAAGTTATGAATTTGGCTTTGTTGAGTTAAGTGATGAATACTCTACAGGCTCATCAATTATGCCACAAAAGAAAAACCCTGATGTTCCAGAGTTGCTTCGTGGTAAAACAGGTCGTGTTTATGGCTCGTTGATGGGGCTATTAACTGTTATGAAAGGTCTTCCACTCGCTTATAACAAAGATACTCAAGAGGATAAAGAGGGTGTTTTCGACTCAGTTGAGACTGCTTTGATATCATTAGAGATTTTAAAAGAAGCAATCAAGACTATGGAAGTAAAAGCTCACAACATGGAATCTGCATGTTCAGTAGGGCATCTTGCTGCTACAGATTTGGCTGATTACTTGGTAGAGAAGTGTGATATTCCATTTAGAGAAGCTCATTTTATTACAGGACGTGCAGTAGCAAAAAGTGAAGAGTTGAAAATTGATTTAAGTGATATTGAACTGAAATATCTTCAAGAGATTGACTCTAGAATAAATAAAGATGTATTGGAATTTTTGATTTTAAGAAACTCTATGAATGCCAGAACATCCGCTGGTGGAACATCTACTGCAAGAACTAAAGAGCAGTTAGAACAATTTAAAAACTATTTAAAGGACTAATCAGATGAATGTTACAGTTTCACATCAAGATGGAATGAAATTTGAGGCAAAAACTGCAAAAAGCAGTTTTATCATTGACTGTCCAGAGATAACACCGGTTGAGTATTTTTTGGCTGGAATAATCACATGTAGTGCAACTGATATGGTTTTAATGCCGAAAAATCAAGATAAAACTGTAACTGACTTGGTAATAGATGGTGATGTTGTAAGAAATGATGACCATCCGAGAAAGTTTAATACTCTTCATCTTGATTACAAGTTTAATTCAGATGCTGATGATACTATGGCAAGCCGTTGGGTTATGGCTTCGCTAGAGACATACTGCTCAACAATAAATACTATCCGTGATACTACAGCTATCTCATACTCAATAACACACAATGGAAAGCTTATCAAAGAGAATGAGAAAATGATTTCCGGTGCTGGAACTAAAATAGATATGGGTGAAATAGAAGCCTGCCCCTCTTAAATGAATTCAGGTAAATTAAAATCTCTTTTACGACTGCAAGATGAGCCTTGCATTTCTGTTTCTGATATAGAAGCTCATGATATATTAATGACAAATTCAACAGAATTTATGGATGAGTTGAAAGTTTTATATAAAGAGTGGGGTAATGGTGAAAAATGGGTAACTATTCCAGAGAAAAAAATAATTAACACACCTAGTCTTGCAGGTGATTTTCGTGTGATGCCTTGTATCACAGATTTTAGTGGCGGTATTAAAGCTGTTAAAGTAATTGGTACTAACGAAGAGAATAGAACTATCAAAGATAAGATTAGTGTTGGTAAAATGCTCTTGATAGATTGGTATGATAATTATACATATGCAATCTTGGATGCTTGTGTCTTGTCATCATTTAGAACTGCAGCTATTAGTCTGCTTTCCTTTTCGCTTGTTTATGATAAAAAAGAGGATTCAGTTGGTCTGCTTGGATTGGGACGAGTTGGTTTTTATACTGCAATTTTACTACATCGTTGGTTAGGGGTATCTCATATAAATTGCTATGATAATAATCCTGAAATAGGTGAAAAGTTTGAAAAACTGGTCTCATATTATGCGCCTGACTTGACTCTAAATATGCTGGAAAAAGAGCCACTTATAAAAGATTCAACATCTCTGTTCCTTGCAACAGACTCAGAGATAGCACTCCTTGATGCTAAAAATAGTTCACATCTAAAATTTATAAGCAGTGTTGGTGCAGATGCAGATAATTTGTCAGAGCTAGATGAAAGTATTATTCAAGACTGTCAAATTATTACAGACTCAATACAATCAATGTTGTTAGGTGATATGAAAATTTGGAGTGATAAAAAGTTATTACTAAAAGAGGATGTAGTTGAGCTAAAAGATATTATTAATTCCAAAGAAAGATTAAAAGAAAACATACTCTTTATTTCAACAGGTGTAGCTCTGCAAGATGCCGTTATCGGTCGATTTATTGTTGATAAACAAACTAAAGAGGTTATATAATTATGTATATTCAAGAAACTCGTCAGATTACTTTTATTTTAAACAACAGTGAGCCGATAAACTTTGATTTACTTGATGATTGGCTAACCTCTGTATTGAAAATTGATATTGAAGATGAAGATAATACTATTAATCCTATAGAATCTTTGGTAAAGCGAAAGTTACTTTTTATTAGGTCATTGTTGCAAGCTGTTTTACTGCCTTGTTTTGACGCAGGAACTATTATAGAGCTTAAACAAGATTTAAAAACTCCATCAAAATGGAGTGTAAAGGTGGCGATTGTAAATATTGAACATATTTCAAATATTTTATATCAAACAATAATAAATTTTGCAATTAAAAATATTGATTGGATGATGAAGAATCTAAAAACAACCCAAAATATAGAATTTTTATATGAATCAATTCAAAAAGAAGTTATAAGTAAATTTAAAAGAATGAGTGGCTCAGGAAAATCAACTATGCCAATGCTTCGTGTTGCACATCAACAAAATATACCATTTTTCCATTTGGGAGCAGGTACTTATCAATTAGGTTGTGGCATAAAATCAAGGCAAGTAAGTAGAAGTACGACAGATTTAGATTCTAATATTGGTGCTAAAATGTCTAATAATAAAATGCTTACATCTAATTTAATTCGCATGGCAGGTTTGCCTGCTCCAGTAAATGGAGTAGCTTCAAACATCCAAAATGCAACTACAATAGCAAATAAAATTGGATGGCCTATAGTTGTTAAACCTGTAGACGCAGATCGAGGAGAAGGTGTTACCATTGGTGTTAAAAATAATAAGCAACTCAAAATTGCATTTAAAGAAGCACTACGGTTTTCTAGGTCTAAAAATATTATTATTGAAAAGGAAGTGAAAGGTATTGCACATAGAATATTTATTGTAAATGGCAAACTTCTTTATGTAATAAAACGCTTACCAAAAGCAATTAAAGGGGATGGGCAAAAAACAGTATCCCAGCTTATAGAAGAAGCAAATAAAGTTGTACTTGATAACCCTCCATGGCTTCGTGACAAAGTTTTTCCAGATGATGGTGAAGCAGTAGTTGCGATGAAAAAATCTGGTTTTTCATTGACCTCTATACCAAAGACTGGAGAACTTGTTCCATTAAGAATGATTGAGTCTACAGTATCTGGCGGAACTCCTGAAAATTTGACAGATTGTATCCATCCTGATAATTTAGATATTGCTCTAAGAGCAGCAAAACTTTTTGGATTAGAGATTGCCGGTATCGATATAATTACTATAGATATTAAAAAGCCTTGGTATGAAACCGGTGCCATAATAAATGAAGTAAATCTTGCGCCGCTATTAGGTGGAGGTGAAATCTCTAGGAGTTATATTCCTAATTTTTTAAAAAATATAATTGGTGGAGATGGTCGAATTCCAATCAGTGTTGTTATTGGTGGAAGTGAAGCTATGAATGCCGCAATGAAAGAGCAAAATATTTTAATAGAGCAGGGAGTCGCTTGTTTCTTAACTAGTCATAATGTAACTATATCTGAGTCAACAAATGAGATGATACTTCCTTTTAAAGGCCTTTATAAGAGATGCAAAGCTCTTTTACTAAATCATCAAGTTGAAGCAATAGTATTGGTAATCCAAACAGATGAATTTTTATATACGGGCCTGCCGATTGATGGAATAAATCAGATAACTAATACACTTGGAGAGCTTGTATCATCAAAAGATGTGCAAAAGGAACTACAACAAGACAGAGTTGATGCACTTCTTAGCTTAATAGATAAGAGT
>DAOVJL010000125.1 GCA_030673275.1 Sulfurimonas sp. | reverse complement strand
ATGAAAGAACAGAAGATGAGATAGCTGTAATGGCTCTTCGCGGTGGAGATATTGTTGGTCGTCATACTGTTGGTTTTTATAATGATGGCGAATTTATAGAACTTAACCATACAGCAACAAGTAGAAATACTTTTTCTAAAGGGGCAATTAGAGCTGCTTCATGGCTAGCAGATAAAGATGCTGGACTTTACACAATTAGTGACTGTTTAGAGTTATAAATCAACTAGATTTTACCTTTACTTTTGTATAATTGCAAAATTATTTATGAACTGTTTTCGAGGAGAAAAATGTGCTAGAAGATGTTAATGAAAAATGTGCGGTTGTAGGGATTTATGGTCATCAAGAGGCTTCTAAACTAGCTTATTTTTCACTACACGCGCTTCAACATCGTGGTCAAGAAGCAGCTGGAATAAGCTCTTCAGACGGAAAAAAACTTCAAACTATCAAAAAACGCGGTTTAGTTATGCGTGTTTTTGATGAAAAAAAGCTTGAGACATTAAGCGGTTCCAGTGCTATAGGTCATACTCGTTACTCTACTGCCGGAGACGACTCTATTTTAGATGCACAACCGGTTTTTGCAAGATATGATTTAGGCGAAATGGCAATAGTACATAATGGAAATCTCACTAATGCAGAAGAAGTTCGTAACAAGCTTATTAAAAAAGGTGCAATTTTTCAAACTTTTATGGATACTGAAAATCTTATTCATCTTATTGCTAAAAGTGAGAAAGAAAAACTGCTTGATAGAATTATAGATGCAGTTGAAAGAATTGAAGGCGCTTTTTCTCTTGTATTTTTAAGCAGAACAAAAATGTTTGCTATGCGTGACCGCCATGGTTTCCGTCCTCTAAGTCTTGGTAAGCTTCCAAATGGCGGATATATTGTTGCATCTGAGACATGTGCATTTGACCTTGTTGGTGCAGAATTTATAAGAGATGTTGAACCTGGTGAACTTCTGATATTTAATAAAGATAAAGAGCCAAAAAGTATAAAAGTTTTTGAACCGACTCCAAAGCACTGTATATTTGAATATGTATATTTTGCAAGACCTGACTCTAAGGTTTTTGGTCAAAGTGTTTACCAGACTAGAAAAAATATGGGTAAAGAACTCGCACGTGTAGCACCTGTTGAAGCTGATGTAGTTATTCCTGTTCCAGACGGTGGTGTTCCATCAGCTATCGGATATGCTCAAGAGAGTGGTATTCCCTATGAGATGGGTATTATGAGAAATCACTACATCGGTCGTACTTTTATCGAACCTACTCAAGAGATGAGGGATCTTAAAGTTAAAATGAAACTATCTCCTATGACTGATATCATCAAAGGTAAAAGAGTTATTGTTATAGATGACTCAATTGTTCGCGGAACAACTTCAAAAAGAATTGTAAGAATGCTAAAAGAAGCGGGTGCTAGTGAAGTTCATATGAGAGTATCAAGCCCTCCAACGACTGACCCATGCTACTATGGTGTTGATACACCGGACAAAGAAAATTTAATTGCTGCAAATATGAGTGAAGATGAGATATGTAAATTTATAGAAGCCGACTCTTTGGCTTATTTAGATGAAGCTGCATTACTTAGAAGCGTAAATGCAAAAGAAGAAAACTACTGTACTGCTTGTTTTACCGGCAAATATATAGTTTAGGAATATATGAATCAGATCTATACCTTTGGTAACTATTTAAAAAATAAATTTGGTTGCAAAGTTTACAAAGTTGGCATAAATATATCTGGTTTCACATGTCCTAATATAGATGGAACTGTGGCAAAAGGCGGTTGTACCTTTTGTGAAAATGACTCTTTTAGTGCAAGTACCGGTGAAACTCAAGAGCTAAAAGGTTTTCATCTTAACTTAGAATCCAAATCTAATCCAAATCTTCAAAAACAACTGGAACAACTTGAATATCAGTTTAATGCTATCAGTAAAAAACAGCATGATGAATACAATGCCAAAAAATTCATAGTTTATTTTCAATCTTTTACTAATACCTATGCGCCATTTGAAACACTAAAAGCTCTCTATGATAAAGCTTTGTCATTTCCTAATGTTGTAGGATTGAGTATCGGTACACGCTCAGACAGTATTACAGATGAGACACTGGATTATCTAGCTAAACTCAATGAAGACAAAGAGATTTGGATAGAGTTTGGAATTCAGTCTGTTTATGATGAAACTCTAGATAAAATCAATCGTGGTCATACTAGTGAAAATGTTAAAGAGTGGATTTTAAAATCAAAAGCAAAAGGTCTACATGTATGTGGGCATCTAATATTCGGTTTACCGGATGAGAGCCAAGAGATGATGCTTGAGACTTCAAGACAGGCTTATGAATGGGGCATAGATTCCGTAAAATATCACCCACTTTATGTTGTTAAAAAAACAGCTTTAGCCAATGATTTTGTTAAAGGAAATTTTACTCCTATATCAGAAAATGATTATCTTGATGTTTTAGTTAAATCGATTCAAATGAAACCTGAAAATATATCTGTACAAAGAGTTACCGCTGGAATTGATGATGACTCACTTTTAAGTCCTGCTTGGTGCAGAGATAAAAACACTCAAATTAAAAAAATAAATAGAGCCCTAAAACCATTAGGACTTAAATACTAGTCTAAATTTGTATACAAGCCTTTGTGGGCTCAGCGCCCCAAGCGAAGTGAAAGGAACTTGTTTCTTTTGCGGACTAATAAATGGCTAATGTGCATAAAGTTTTGAATACTGGGAAACACTTCTAAAGTATGGTGGATAATCAAAATATACTCTAAATGCTTTAGCCTCTCCAGGTTTTAAGTTTCTAGCTACAACAAACTCTTTAGTTATCTGTTGAGGCTTATAATTTCTATTTGCACTACCTGAGAAGAAGTCAGAAAAACCACTTGGTTTAAAAAATGAACCAGCCTTTACATTACCGGTTACATGTCCTTTATTAACTAATTTTATTTCAAAAACAACTTCACCAATTTCATGATTACCTTCATTTTTAACTATTCCGCTATATATTATTTTTTCTATACTAAGAAGTCTTTTGTTTTTTAACTTATAAAGTTTTACTATTTTTGTATATTTATCAACAACTACAATGGTAAATCCAGACATAAGTACAGAGATAAGAAAAGTAGAAAAAATAATAGATTTAATCAGCTTACGATTTTCCTGTTTATATGCAATAATTATTGTAAGAACAAAAATCAAAAATATGATACCTAAAATAATAAAGTGCCAATAATTAAATAGCGTAATCATCTACAACTAGCTCCCAACGAAATATTATAATCTTTAGAATACGTAAAAGGCTCAACAATAATCTTAAACTCTCTCTCTTGAGCTTTTAAAATATCATTCTCTAAAATCGACATTTTTTTAAATGGATTAAATTTAAATAGATAATCTTTAAAAGAGTTCCCGCTAACTTTATAAGCACTTGCTGTTATCTTACAACTTTTAAAATCAAATTTTGAAATATTTTTCATTACTCCATACACAACAACCGCCTTGGTATAAGTCAATTGTTTTTGAGAAAGAAGCGAGATACTATTTTTATACAAAAACTGATGCATTTTTATATATCCAAAAGTTGAGCCCACTGCAAGAATAGTGAATGAAAGAAATATAAGAAAAATTGCCAAAGCCAGCCTGCGTCTAAGAATGATACCTATTGTAGTAAGGAGTATAAAAACAGTAAATAAACTACCAAAAAGGATGTAATCATAAATAATTAATCCATCTATAAAAGCAGTAAGCTTATCTGTCATTTTCTAATCATCCCTTGAATTTTTTTCAGCTATTCCACTCATATTAAATCTAGATGCAAGCTCTTGTTTTATTCTATCAGGTGAGATATTTTTACTTGCGAGTGCAACTAATACGTGATATGTTAAATCGGCACACTCATATATCATCTCACTCTCATCATTATCTTTATATGCAAAACTAAATTCACCAGCTTCCTCTACAACTTTTTTCAAAATTGTATTGTCACCTTTAGCAAAAAGTTTTGCTGTCCATGATGATTCAGGGTCTGCATTTTTACGCTCTTGTATAGTATGATATAGTGTATCTATTACTCCATACATAGCTTCTGTATTTACTTCTACTTCAGAATTTGCCTCACCGGATTCTAACTCTGTAAAGAAGCATGAACGTCTACCTGTGTGACATGCTACACCTTCTTGAGTTACTTTTATAAGAAGAGTGTCATTATCACAATCAAGACTAAAAGAGTGGATTTTTTGAATATGTCCGCTACTCTCACCTTTTTTCCAGATGCGCTGTTTTGTACGTGAAAAGTAGTGTGCAGTTTTAGTAGAGAGTGAAAGTTCTAAAGCTTGCTTATCCATATAAGCCATCATTAGAACTTCGTTGTTTGCGTTATCTTGAACAATAACCGGCAAAAGGTCAACCTTTTGCCAATCAATTCTGTTTATTGCATCTTGCATATCTCTACTTATTGACCTGTAGAAGTTTTAGTTTGATGACCATTTTTCATATCAACCCAAAGATTTGGAGTTGAACCGCCAGGTGTTAAGAATATTTTAGCATCTTTGTTTACTTGAAGAGCTTCGTTAAACTTACCTTGAACTTTCATCTGCTCTAACTGAAGAAGTTTAGTTGTTAATGATTTTGAAATTAGTATATTTGCTTTTGATTTTGCATCTGCTTGAATAGTTACAGCATCTGCAATACCTTTTGCTTCGATTCTTTTCTTTTGAGCTATACCTCTAGCTTCTTCAGCACGTTTAAATGCCT
>DAOVJL010000073.1 GCA_030673275.1 Sulfurimonas sp. | reverse complement strand
TGTATAATTAATCATAATGGTATTATACACTAAGTTTTATTAAATGATAAAAATTATCATTTAAATTTAAGAATACTATAATTTTTCAAAGCTAAATATAGATATTATTAGTAAAAGGAATACTTATGCAGAATTTATTTGATGAGGTAGCAAGTCTTGATGCAAGGTGTTATAAAGAATTTGCTTTAAGTGAAGATATCCTTATGGAGCATGCGGCAAATGGAATGGCAGAGTATGTTCGTAATAAATTTCCTAAAAATTCAAGAGTAATCATTGTATGCGGAAGTGGTAATAACGGTGCTGATGGTATTGCCTGTGCAAGACTTCTGCATATAGACTTTGATGTATCAATATTTTACGCAAAAGAGCCAAAATCTAAAATGGCAATTTTACAAGATAAAAGAGCTAAAAGTATAGGCGTTAAAGAGTGCAAAAAACTTGAGGATTGCGATGTATTGGTTGATGCCTTGGTTGGAACTGGTTTTAAAGGTTCTTTTGATGATAAGTTGAAAAAAGTGATGAGTAAAATGAACTCCATAAATGCTTTTAAAATTGCTTGTGATGTTCCATCAGCATATCAATTTAGAGCAGATATAACATTGACAATGGGTGCTTTGAAAAAGAGTATGTTTTTAGATGAAGTCAAAGATGCAGTTGGTGAGATTAAAGTTTTAGACTTGGGAGTTGCAAGAGAAATTTATGAAAAACCAAGTAATTGGAAACTACTTGATTTGGATGATTTAAAACTGCCACTTAGAGAGAAAAAAGATTCTCATAAAGGTCGTTTTGGTCATCTTGCATTAGCATACGGTGATAAAAGTGGAGCAAGTATTATGAGTGGGCTCTCAGCTTTAAAGTTTGGAAGTGGTTTGGTTACTCTTGTCGGATTTAAAGATATAGATATTCCACCCTCGATAATGTCATCACATGTAGTTCCTAAAAACACAACCGCTTTAGCTTTAGGAATGGGGCTAGGGAGTGAGTTTAGTGATAAAGAGTTAGCTAAGTTTTTAGATAACAAGCTTCCTATAATTGGGGATGCAGATATTTTTAACATGTCAATTGTTTTAGAGATTTTAAAAAGAAAAAATCTAGTTATTACTCCGCATGCTAAAGAGTTTGTTTCACTGCTTAAGATAAGTAATATTACAGATATAAGTGTTGCAGAGTTGCAAAAAAAGCGTTTTAAATATACAGAAGAGTTTTGTAAAAAGTTTCCACATGTCACTCTTGTTTTAAAAGGTGCAAATGTCATAATCGCAAAAAATGATAAATTTTATATAAATCCTCATGGAACTTCTGCCCTGGCAAAAGCTGGAAGTGGTGATGTTTTAAGTGGTTTAGTCGGTTCACTTTTAGCTCAAGGATATGAGTGTTTAGATGCAGCAATAAATGCTTCTTTGGCTCATACAAAATCGGCATTAAATTATAATGGTGCTGATTTTTCACTTACTCCAGATGACTTAATGCAAGGCATTTGTAAATTGTAAGTTTTGTTATGATATAAACACTATTAAAATGCCAAATGAGCAAAAGCCCATTTAGCTACGCTAGCCGCTAAGGCACTAAAGCTAAGCTCTGTAGAGCTAGATAAATTATAGAATATAGGAAAATACTAAATGGATAATATACTTAAAATTGGAAAATATGAGTTAGGCTCAAGATTGATAGTTGGAAGTGGAAAATATAAAGACTTTCAAACAACTAAAGAAGCAACTTTGGCAAGCGGTAGTGAACTAATTACAGTTGCAGTTCGTCGTCTTAATATCACAGACCCGGATAAAGAGAACCTTCGTGATACGTTTGCCGGAACTAATGTGAAATTTTTACCAAACTCTGCTGGATGTGTAACTGCCGAAGAGGCTATTACAACATTTCGTTTAACTCGCGAGGCTACAGGAATTGATTTAATCAAATTAGAGGTTATCGGTGATACTCAAAAAACTCTCTACCCTGATGTTATAGAGACGATAAAAGCTTGTGAAGTTCTAGCAAAAGATGGTTTTACTATTATGGCTTACACTTCGGATGATCCGATTATGGCTAAACGTCTTGAAGATGCTGGAGCTCATGCTATTATGCCTCTTGCTGCTCCTATCGGTAGTGGACTTGGAATTCAAAATCCTTACAATATTGTATTTATTCGTGAAGCTGTAAGTGTTCCAGTGATTGTTGATGCTGGAATTGGATGTGCAAGTGATGCAGCATATGCCATGGAACTTGGAGCTGAGGGCGTACTTACAAATACTGCAATTGCTCAAGCACAAAACCCAATGATAATGGCTGAGGCTATGAAGTATGCTGTTCAAGCAGGACGTGCTAGTTATTTGGCAGGAAGAATTCCTAAACGTCCATATGCAACTGCTTCATCTCCGATTGATGGAATGATACAATTCTGATAGTCCGTAAAAGAGAGTAATCTCTTTTACTTCGCTTATTTAACAACAACTTTGTTTCTACCACTTTCTTTAGCTTCATAAAGTGCTTTATCAACTCTTTTTGTAAAATTATTCTTACTCTCATCTTGCTGATACTCTGTAACACCAAGCGATATTGTTATATTGCCGACAACATTAAAACTGTATGCTTCAACGGCTACTCTAATTTTTTCTGCCAAATGTGAAGCTGCTGAGTTATCTGTAGCTTGCAGTGCTATCATAAACTCTTCCCCTCCCCATCTTGCTATAAAATCACCTTGACGAGTTGCTGAAGTAATGATTTTAGATAAATCTGTAAGTACTTCATCACCTACGTCATGTCCAAATGTATCATTTACATTTTTAAAGTGGTCTATATCTAAAAATATAATGGACAGTGGTGATTTAGTAACAGATGAGATATCTATCTCTTTACTTAATACACCATTTAGTTTTCTTCTGTTAAAAAGCCCAGTTAATGGATCTGTAGAAGCTTCTGTAGTTAAGTCTTTTATCTTAATATAATCATCAGTTATATCATCAAAAGTAATTAAATACAGCAGTTTGTTATCAATATTTATCTCTTTAGAGTGTAATTTAAAATAGTATTCATTACTATTTTTTTTGATAAGAACTTTTAAGTTTTTGTTCTGCTGCTCTTTTTGCATATACTCTATCCAATGTACACCATTATTAAGTTGGTGTAAAAAGTCAGGGTCATCAACTTTTTCAAATCTATCAGATATATGATTGCCTTCACTTTTGAAATCACTAAGAGAAGAGAAATCTGCAAAATCAAGGAAAGTTTGATTTGCAAAAATTACCTCAGTTCCATTCGATACAAGAAGAAAACTTTTATCATTATCTAGTATATTTTGTAAAAGTATTTTAGTAGAGTTTATTTCTTTGGTTCTTTTTTTTATCTCTTTTTCCAATTCCAGAGTATGTTTTAATTGTTTGTGAATTAAGATGGCTATACTAAATAAAAATATAAATAAAAATATTTTTACAAGCAAAGATTTCTCTTCAAGTGAAAGTTTTATGGACTCATACTCACTACTATTAAGGTTTATGCTTATTCCACCTCTTATATCATCTATTTTATAACCTTGATGCTCGTGACATGGCAAACATGATTTTGTAGTTACCAATGCACCCATATAGTTAAATTTATTATCTCTGTTAAATTCATAATATTCTTTTTTCTTACTCTTTGCAAAGTATTTAAGTGCTTTCTTTTCAAAAGGAGTTGCTATATTGTTCGGATTTATTGGAGTTAAGCTGGTGATTTTAAAATGAAAATCTTTTATATCTGATTGTTTTGCCAGTTCTGAAAGTTGTCTTGTCATCCATGCAGGATTTATTTTTATAAGAGTTAAGTTGTCATCAACTTTTAAAATATTGTTTTTTAAATAAGGATTTGGTTTTTGACCTTTTTTAGGTTTTACGTATACACCACCATATTGAGCATTCCACTCTCTTGTATTTATTTGGTCATTAAAGTGTGTTTGAGCTTGTTTTATAAGTATGTTTTTTTGAAGATCTATGCTATTTTTTGTAAAAATATCAATAGGATAGTATAAAGCAAAAGCAGTTATTGCAAAAACTATATAAAATATTATATATTTTAGAGAAGTATTCAACTGTTTTAAACCTCTATTTTGTCTGATAGATGAGTCATTAGCAGCAGTTGACCCATCCCTTCAAAAAATTTATTTATTCCCATCCCTTTAGCTTCTGTTGCCTTTTGCATGGCTGTTAAAAAAACAAGTTGAGACTCGTCGGAAGCTTTCATAAATGTATCTATTATATACTCAAGTGAAAGAGAGTGAATTTCCCCGTTTACATCAAAATCTATCTCTGAAGATATATTAATACCTTGGGCTTTTAGGAGTTCTTTGCATTTTAGCTCTATCTCGTTCATCTTATAGCTTCTTCGTCAAGTTCACCGCTTTTTAGTTTTGATAAGTAGTCTTCAAGGAGTTTTTTAACTTCGCCGCTAAGAATAAAAAGTCCCAAGATGTTTGGCAGTGCCATAGCCAGAAGAAGCATAAAACTAAAATCTACCAATATGCTGGTACTTACTACCGTACCTATAACTGTTAAAGATATAAACATAAGTTTGTAAACTATAGAAAATTTAGAACCAAAAATATAAACCCAAGCACGTTCCCCATAGTACGACCAAGAGATCATAGTTGAAAAAGCAAACAGTGTAATACTAACAGAAAGAACAATTGGAAACCACTCAATTACAGTTCCATAAGCAGCGCTTGTCAGAGCAGCTCCTTGTTTTGCTTCGATAAGTGCGCTGTAAGCTCCATCGTGAGTATAGACTCCTGTGATAACTATG
The DNA here is from genome assembly GCA_030673275.1 of Sulfurimonas sp. Classification (GTDB taxonomy): domain Bacteria; phylum Campylobacterota; class Campylobacteria; order Campylobacterales; family Sulfurimonadaceae; genus Sulfurimonas. Next base: position 1,637 of record DAOVJL010000073.1, on the reverse strand, counting down.
ACCAGTGCCGTCATAGTACAGATTACAACAGTATCTATAAATGGTTCATATAAGGCAACTATACCCTGTCTAACAGGGTACTTTGTTCTAGCAGGTGCATGTGCAACAGGAGATGAACCTATACCGGCTTCACTTGAAAAAACAGCTCTTTGAAAACCTTGAATAATTGCACCAAGCATACCACCGTAAATGGCACTGGTTGAAAATGCTTCGTGAAAAATAATACCAAAGGCATCATCTATTTTGTCATAGTTATTTCCTAAAATCCAAAGAGAAGCGGAGATATATATGATTGCCATAAGAGGTACAAGTGTTTCTGTAATATGAGCGATTCTTCTAACACCGCCAATTATTACAAAGCCGACTAAAGTTGCCATTATGATTCCAAAAACCATTGGGTTATCTTGAAAATATGGAACCTCTTGAGATATAGCACTTAGAGCTTGAGAGACTTGAAAAGTATTTCCGCCGCCGATAGCACCGCCTATCATCAAGAAAGCGAAAACAACTGCTAATATTTTACCAAAAGTAGCGTAACCTTTTTTTGCTAAACCTTTTGAGAGGTACTCCATCGCACCACCCATAACAGTTCCATCCTTTAAAAACTCTCTATATTGCAGTGAAAGTGTTACTTCTGTAAATTTTAGACTCATCCCCAAAAAACCGGCAACAATCATCCAAAATGTCGCCCCTGGACCGCCAATAGCAACAGCAAGAGCAACACCGGCAATATTACCAAGTCCGACTGTAGCACTAAGAGCTGTTGTTAAAGCACCAAAAGAGGAGATTAATCCAGCATCATCTATGGTGTTGTATCTGCCTCTTATTATATTAAAAGAGTGCCTCATCATTCTAAGATTTATAAATTTAGTTAAAAATGTAAGATAAACACCGCCGGCAATTAACCAGATTACCAAGAAAGGAAGATTAACACCTTCAACTGTTCCAAAAAGTATGTCAAAAAATAAAATGGTCTCTAAAAAAGAGTTTATACTAATAAATATTTCACTCAAAATCTACCCCTGAAAACTATATGAAAGAATTGTAACAAACTAATCTTAATATCATTTTGTACCAGTGGATATAAAGTTTAGTAATTGTGATTAAAAACTATTGACATTTTGAAAGTTATTGACTATAATTTCGCCTCATTAATCAGGTGTTGACTTGATTTTTGTAAATAGGTCGGGGTGTAGCTCAGTATGGTTAGAGTACCTGGTTTGGGACCAGGGGGCCGAAGGTTCGAGTCCTTTCACCCCGACCACTTTTTATATTTAAAATAATGTATGGTGAGATTAGCTCAGTTGGTTAGAGCACTGGTTTGTGGTGCCGGGGGTCGCGGGTTCGAATCCCGTATCTCACCCCATTATAAATAAACTTTTTTTAAACAATAACAATAATTGATACAAGCGTTCGTGGCTCAACTGGATAGAGTTTCGGATTTCGGCTCCGAGGGTTATAGGTTCGAATCCTATCGGGGGTACCATAATAAAACAACAGCCTTCTGGCTGTTTTTTTATTATTAGTCTCGTTTAAAGATTTGAAGCTCGTTCCCATTAAACAAGTTCATCACGAACTTCAGCCACAAAATTATAATAAGCTGGCGTACGATTACGATTAGCACTATTACTTTCATC
>DAOVJL010000011.1 GCA_030673275.1 Sulfurimonas sp. | reverse complement strand
TTCAAGAGAGTTAAATCTTGATTTATATGCCACTGCACCTGATATAGCTGATTTGTTTATAGACAATGTTACAGGTTTAGCATAACAGTTCTCGACAAAGTTACTTAGATTTAAATCATAATAACCGGCAGCTCTTATTGGTCCATTTAAGTGAAAAGACATATTTTCATCTTGTGACATGTCAGACATATAAATAAAAGTATTTGCATTAAATGTCTCATTATTACCAATTGAATGTGACGGGACTATACCAGTCATATCAAATTTATATGGATGAAAAGTTGTATTGTAGTCTCTATAAATTAGGTTTGCATCTGTGTTTGTGTGACTACTGCTTATATTACATCCGTTTGGAGTACTTGAACCAATAGCTGTTAGATCCGAGTTGTCTTGTGTACAATCTGAATAAGCAGCCTCGTTATAGTACTCTCCAGTATGATGACTTGCATTTTGATCGACAGCGGTCCATGAGGTATCTGTTAAACTTAGTCTGTACTCTCCAACATTATCCATAGTTGCATTGCTCTCAACTGCATAACCGTTGGTAAATATTAAAGAAGTTGTTTTGTTAGAATAATCTGTACATCCGGTTGGTGTTACAGTTCTTGGCTCCCAAGTATGGTTGGCATTTAGTGCTTGTGTATAACCAAAAGAAGCATCATTTCCTAGTGAACTTGTAGCTGTAACTTCCATCTCATAGTTATAATCAGCAGCCATATTTACTTCAGTAGTGGTTGGTGCTACAGCTGAATCAACTCCAGATACATCGTCAGCTACTCTAACTTGAGAAGTTGGATTTGTCTGATTTTGATCATCTATTTTAATCATAAATGCTTCAGGTCTTATGGAGAAATTATCTCGTGAACAAGCATATTCTATAAAGAAACCATACACACACTCCAAACATATTGCCAACTGTTCATCATCAATAGGGTTTGTATCAGAATTATTACCGCAAGATTCAGGCATTGTTGTATATGTTTTTTTCTCGGTAACAACCGGCTCTCTACATTTATTAAGATCCTGAGGGGGAAGCCCCAAATCCTCATTGGCAAGTAATACGCCCTGGGCAAGCTCTGTAAAGTTTTTTATAAGCCAACCACCATCATACGCTTCGATATCAAGCATTGACCCATTGTCATCCAAAACATTATACGAAACTCGAAAAGCGGTGTTTTCTATGGCGGTTCTATAAAAATCACTGCTTGTCGTAGTAATGTCTATTATGTCTGCGTCAATTACACTAGCAGTGAAGTCTGTATTGTCGGAATTTACAAATTTAACTAAAATCCTTTCGCTTATGGAACTTAGCGGATTATTACAATCTGTATCAATACTCCCAAATGCTCCAATTTCAATCAGCTCAACATGAGCGGTTCCGTTTAAATCTTGTCTGGTATTAAGGAAGTCAGCATCATATGAAACAATTTTAAAATTATCCGCACGATTAATAATTTGTGTAGGTAGATTATATTTTTGATCTGCGAATTGACTTACGTGTTCAACATTAAAAATTCTATATGTTGAGTTATAGTCATTACTGGAAGTAGATGCGGTACACATCTCTACTTCACTGCCTAATGTCTGTGTAACAGTACCACCAAGACCAAATGTTAAATCTACATCTATAGGTGTATACAACTCTGATATTTGAGGCTCTAAATCATAGTAAACATAGATATGTTGATTAGAGTCTATATCACCTATGTCCAGACTAGCTATAGGCGTCGCGCTATCTGTTATAGACGTTATTGTTACTTGATTGACTTTAACTAGTTTTGTTGTCCCAGCCATATATGTTACTTGTGAGTTATTCATATCAAAAACAGTAACATTCAAATCTTCAATATCAAAATTCGATCTATTTTTTATGTACAGTGACATAGTGATTGGTACATCTGCACCTACAGCCACTTCTCCGTCAAGCATAGGGGGCTGAGTTCCATTATTTTCTTCTGTAAAATACAAACCTTGTTGTTTATAGGTGTAACCATAACAGAAGACATCCTCTATATCTTGTACCAAGATATTAAAGTCATCGGTAGAAATATCGTGATTGCTGGCATTGGTATCTTTATCAATCGCTCTAACAGTTAAGTCAAAGGATCCCACTACTGTTGGAGTTCCGCTTAAGATGCCTGAGGTTGTATTAAAATCTAAACCGGCGGGAAGAGTTCCATTTAAATCATAGCTAACAGTGTCACCATTGACTTCTGTTACATAGCTTGAGATATCCAAAGTAAAAAATATTGTCCTAAGAGCACCTTGATCAGGAATATCACCCATAATAGGCGGCCAATCTTGGGTGTCATCATTCACAATAGTACCCACACCGGTACCATCGGCAATAGTGTGATTATCGTTAGTTACTAAATTAGATAGAACTACTGTAAATGTTTCATCTGCTTCAGGAATGTCATCACCAATAATTGTAATAGATATGGGTGCGGTATTTGAAGCAGGCAAAAACTTAACCGTCCCGTTAAGTTCAATATTATCAAGATAATCATTACCAGCTGTTGCGCTGCCGCTATAGATTGTATACTCAACATTGTCATTAGCTTCTGTAGATCCATCACAAGTAACAGTAAAGGTAATTGTAGTGTTACTGTCAAGTTCAGTAACGCTAACATCATCAATTGAAACAGTCTTGCTTGCACCAGCACTAAGCGACACAGGAAAAATAAAAAAGCTTAAAATTAGAAATATGGAATAAAAGAGTTTCATGTAAATCCCCTTGTCAAATATATATAAAATGAGACCTTGTGTATCTATTATACTATTATTAACGCTTATGTTTTCTTAAATTATTTATTTAAAAAAGTAGAAATTTTTTCAGCGACACCATATTTAGTAGATTCTTGCAGGATTATTTGAGCAGCTTTGTTGTTGTCTGTATTGAAAACTACAGGCCCAATAAAGTTTATAACAGAGTCTTCAATTGGTGATTGTATAAGAACAATGTTTAAAATAAGAATATTAGAATTTTCATCTACATCTAGTAATTCTTGTGTATTATCCGGAATTTCAAAATCATAATCTCTTAGAACAAAAGGGTCAATCAGAGTAAAAGATATATGTTCGTCATCAAGGGATTGCATTTTCATAAAAATATCATCAATTTTTTCTAAAGTTACTTGTTTTACATTTTCAAAACCTAAAATAGGCACACAAACATCAAATTTCATAAAAACCCTTAGTAATATATTTTAGTAATTGTAGCACTTTAAGCATAAAATGTACCTAGTTTAATAAGCGTTATATATCTTTTAGATAAAATATCAATCTATTTATAATTAGGAATTTATTTTATGAAATTAAAAACTTATATAGCAGCAAGTTCATTGTTGTTTTTTATATTGTTTACAGGTTGTTCAAAAGAGGAGCAAGAGTATAATAAACCGGCTTTTTACTGGTACTCTCAAATAGTAGAGCAGGTGTCTCAAGGTGATTTGGAACAGGCAGACAGTTATTACAGTTCTCTTCAAGGTGAGCATATTGGTTCCCCTTTGCTTCCGGAAGCGACTATGATTTTAGCAATCGCACATATGAATTATGAAGAGTATCTTCTAAGTGAGTATTTTTTAGATGAGTATATAAAAAGATATGCAACTTCAAATGAAAAAGAAGAGGCAGAGTTTTTAAAGATAAGAGCAAAGTATATGGCTCTTCCAAACCCTAGACGTGATCAGGCTTTGATAGATGAGGCGTTAAAAAAAGGTGAAGAGTTTAAAGTAAACTATCCAGATTCTATGTACACAGAAATTGTGAATACTATGCTGACAAGACTTTACCTTGCGCAGGCTGTACTTAATGAAACTATAGTAGATTTATATGAAAGACTGGATAAACCAAAAAGTGCTGCTTATTATAAAACCTTAATAGACGACTCTTGGATTGTTTGGAATGATGTTGATAGAGCAAATGCCTCTTGGTATCGAGCTTGGTTTGAGGGTGACGGTACATCTAGCTGGTATGGATCTATGATACCGGATACAAAAAGTGTTGTTTCAAGAAACTCTATATCTGAAGAGGATGAAGAAAAAGTAGTTACTCAAGAAGAAGCGGTAGAAACAGAAGTAAAAGAAGTTGAACAAGAGGAAGATGACGGTTCAAGCTGGTATGATTTTATGAATCCATTCTCGGGTAGTGATGATACAGCAAAAAATGTAACTCCAGAAGAAGATGTTGTTGAAACAGAAGTAAAAGAAGTTGAAGAAGAGAGTGATAGTTCCAGTTGGTATGATTTTATGAATCCATTCTCGGATAGTGATGATGAATCAGAAGAGGTTGAAAGTTCTAGTTGGTATAATTTCTTAATACCAGAAAGTGATAGTGATGAAACTAAGTGATTATGGAGATTTTCCGGCTGATATACCTGTTATAGCAGAGGATGAGCTTTTTTTATACCCTTTTATGATATCACCGCTTTTTTTAAGTGATGAGAGTAATATACTTGCAGCAACAAGAGCTATAGAAGAGGGCTCTCTGGTTATAGTATGTCCAACAAAACCTTCACATGAAGGTGAAAGGGAGTTTGACTCACTTTATGACGCTGGTGTTGTCGGTTCTATTATGAGAAAAGTCGCACTTCCGGATGGTAGAGTAAAAGTTCTTTTTCAGGGACTGGTCCGTGCAAAAACATTTGCTAAAGTCTCAGATGACCCTTTAGTAGCAAATGTAGATATTATTAATGCGACAAATGTCAGCTCTTTAAAAATTGATGCCATCTTAGAGATAGTTCGTGAAAAAGTTAGAGCACTATCGAGTATCAGTAATTATTTCCCGCCAGACTTGCTTAGAACGATAGAAGAAAATCATGATAATAATCGTATAATTGATTTAATATGTAGTAGTGTTAAACTAAAAAAAGAGCAAGCTTACAATCTCTTTGCAGAATCTGACACAGAGAAAAGATTTTTAGATTTAATTGAATATCTTATTGATGAGATTGAAGCAAATAAACTACAACGTGAGATTCGTTCAAAAGTTCATACGCATATAGAAAAAGTGAATAAAGAGTATTTTTTAAAAGAGCAGTTAAAACAGATTCAAAAAGAGCTTGGAAGTGATACTTCAAGAGAAGAAGAGATAGAGGAGTATCAAAAAAAGCTTGAGTCTAAAAAAGATAAAATGAGTGAAGAGGCGTATAAAGAGATAAATAAGCAGATAGAGAGATTTTCTCGTATGCATCCTGATTCCTCTGATGCTTCAATGACTCAAACATATCTTGACTGGGTGTTAGAGATTCCTTTTGGAGATGTTAGCAAGAGAGCACTGAAAATTGCTGATGTTGAGAACCAGCTAGATAAAGATCATTTCTCTTTAGAAAAACCAAAAGAGAGAATTGCAGAATTTTTTGCTGTTAAAGAGTTGATGGAATTAAGAGGAGTCAAGGGTAACAGTGGAGCAATACTCTGTTTTTCAGGACCTCCTGGTGTTGGTAAAACTTCATTAGCAAACTCTATAGCAGAGGCACTTAAAAGACCTCTTGTTCGTATCGCACTTGGTGGTTTAGAAGATGTAAATGAGCTTCGCGGACATAGAAGAACTTATGTTGGTGCAATGCCTGGTCGTATAACTCAAGGTCTGATAGATGCCAAAAAGATGAACCCTGTAGTAGTCTTAGATGAAATAGATAAAGTAGCTAAAACAGGAAGAGGTGATCCAACAGCGGCACTTCTTGAGATTTTAGACCCTGAACAAAATAAAGAGTTTCGCGATTATTATCTTAATTTCAATATTGACTTAAGCAGAGTTATTTTTATCGCAACTGCTAATGATGTTGGCAGAATCCCCGCACCGCTTCGTGATAGAATGGAATTTATTACCATAAGCTCTTATACTCCTCAGGAGAAATTTGAAATAGCTTCAAGATATCTTATTCCTCAAGAACTTAAAAAGCATGGACTTAAAAAATCTGAAGTAAATATCTCAAAACCGGCATTAAAAGAGTTGATACACAGTTATACTCGCGAAGCCGGCGTGAGAAATCTTCGTCGTCGTCTTGCTAACATGTCAAGAAAAGTTGCACGTGAAATCTTAGAAAATCCAGAGACGACTAAAGTATCATTAACTCTTAAAAATCTAAAAGATTATTTTGATAAAACTGTATTTGAGATAGAAAAAACTACAAAGATTCCAGTAGTTGGTATTGTGCATGGCTTAGCATGGACTGCAGTTGGTGGTGATGTTCTTAAAATTGAGAGTATTCGTATAAAAGGCAAGGGTACAATACAGTTAACCGGTAGTCTTGGTGATGTTATGAAAGAATCAGCAAGGATAGCTTACAGCGTTGTAAAAACTTTAATAGATACTAAAAAACTTCAGGTTGATGATAAAAATATCCCTCTCACATTAAAAGAGAAAGAGGATAATATAAAAGTGGATTCTAGTGAAGTTTATAAACGCTATGATTTACATGTACATGTCCCAGATGGTGCAACTCCAAAAGATGGACCAAGTGCCGGTATCGCCATGGTAAGTGTTATATCATCAATTCTTAGTTCTAAAAAAATCCGTTCAGAGATAGCGATGACAGGTGAAGTTTCTTTAAGTGGTGATGTATTGCCAATCGGTGGGCTTAGAGAGAAGCTTATTGCTGCACACAAAGCCGGCATGAGTAAAGTTTTGATTCCATCTAAAAATTATGAAAGAGATTTAGAGGATATTCCTAAAGAGGTAAGAGACTCTTTAGAGATTATGCCTGTTAATAAAGTAGAAGAAGTTTTAGAGCAGATTTTAGTTTAAATTACTATAGAGTTTATTTTTTCAACCAGATCACTGTTTCTAATTGGTTTCATTAAAAAGCCATTAGCACCAAGTTCAAGAGCTTCTGTTTTTTTAGTCTCATCAGTTGTTAGTATAATAATAGGCATTTGTTCTATATTATTGTCTGCACGAACAACTCTTAGCATCTCTAATCCATTCATTACAGGCATAATGATATCTAGAAGAACTAAGCTTATATCACTTCTTGCTTTGATACAATCCACTGCCTCTGCTCCATTTTTTGCTTCAATTACTTCTTTTACATCAGGATTTTTCATAAGCATAGATTTTAGTAATTTTAGATTAATCATATCATCATCTACTGCTAAAATTATTAATTCTTTTGACATGGTTTTACCTTTTATGTATATTTACTAAATAGAGATTTTAGTAATTTTTTGTTTACTGCATTTTTAATTATTTCATCTACATGTTCTATATGCTCTGAAGCATTTTTTTCTACAGAGTCATCTACAAGCACAATATGGGATTTGAGTTTATTTGTGTTAGCTAACTTTTTTATGGTTGAAGATATCTTTGCTATATCTAAATCACCATACTCTTTATCAAATAGTATAACTTTATAAGAGTAGTTCTGTACTAACTCTTGAAAGTCTATTAAAGAAGAGGCAACTTCATATGTTAAGTCTTCCATGTTATCTATTATTTTAGTGTAAAGTCTTGTTTCAAAGTCACTTTTCTTAGCAATAAGTATATCTGCTCTATACTCTGAGAGTTCATTAGCAGAATCATTTATCTCTTTAGTTTCTGTAGCTATTGTGGATTCATTAGGGTTATCTGAATCTACTTCAACTATATGATCAGATAAAAATTGATTAAGTAGAGATATTATCTCTGAACGGATAAGTGGTTTAGTTGTATATTCATCAAGACCAGCTGCTAAAAATTTCTCTCTATCACCTTTTAAAGCATTTGCTGTTAGTGCTACAATAGGTACATGAACTTGATCATAATCCTCTTCAAACTCTAAAATTTCCGCAGTTGCTTCAACCCCGTCTAAAAATGGCATCTGAATATCCATAAAGATCATATCAAATTTTCCATCTTTTCTTTTTTGAAATGCTTCAAGACCATTATTTGCAATAGTGATTGTAAGCCCTAAATCTTCAAGTGTTCTTTGAATCAGTTTTTGATTGATAATATTATCTTCAGCTACCAAAACATTTGCAATAAATTTTGATGTATTAAAATCAAACTGCTTACGAGAGAGTTTCTTAATGGTTTGTTTAGCACCGCTTAACTCATTGTAGTTTTCCAATATTAATTTTAATTTTGTAGAGTGTATAGGCTCATATATAGTTTTAAATATGTCAAGATTATAAGCATCTATCCTTTTCATCATATTTGATTTTGTTAATACTATAAGTTCTTGCGGAAGTTTTGCAATTTCTCTAAGAGTATCTTCTGTAACATAGTCATAATCAACGATTATAATATTATAGGTAGTTTCTTTTTCAAGAGTAGGAATTTTACTAATATCTTTAAATGTTGTATATCCTACGCCATAATGGTCAAGATACTCTCTTAAATATTTATCTTGTTTTTTAACTTTTAATGAATCACTAAGGATTAATGCATTGAGATTGCTAAAGGCGTTTTGAGAACTCTCATTTAGTGTTTCAACTTCCTCAAGTTCGATAGTAAAGAAGAAAGTTGTACCCTGCCCAGGCTCGCTATCTAGGTCAAGTTTACCACCCATCAGTTCAATAAAATTACTCGAAATCGTAAGCCCAAGACCTGTACCACCATATTTACGAGTAATTGATGTGTCAGCTTGAGAAAATGCTTCAAATATTTTAGATTTTTGCTCACTCGTAACACCGATACCACTATCTTGAATTTCAAATTTAATTTTTGTTCTACCGATAATATCACTTTCAACTTTTCTGATATTAACATTTATAGAACCAGCATTGTTAGTAAACTTAACCGCATTTGAGAGGAGATTAATAATAATTTCTTTTATTTTTGTAGGATCACCTTTTAGAGGAAACTCTAGTTTAGGATCGATAAAACAACCAAGGTTAATATGTTTTTCACTAGCTCTTACAGCATAAACCTCAACCGCACTTTCAAACTCAACAATTGGATTAAAAGAGATATCTTCTATTTCAAGTTTATTACTTTCAATTTTAGAAAGGTCAAGAATATTATTTATTATCTCAAGAAGATTCTCAGACGATTTTTCAATAATATCAACAAATTCTCTTTGTTCTTCTTCCAGTCCAGAATCTTTTAAAAGTTCAGTAAAACCAACAATACCATTTAGTGGAGTCCGAATCTCATGTGACATGTTTGCCAAAAACATTGATTTTGCTTCACTGGCCTCTTGAGCAGACTCTTTGTCTTTTTTGGTTTGTTCAATTATCTTTTCAAGAAGTTCATAAGCTCTGTTAGTTCCATCTGAAGTATTTAGATTTATTTTATTATTTTTGGAAAATGTATCTTCCGCAACTTTTTTAAGTACATTTTCAAGATGTCTTATATTGCTTGAAATTTCATATGATAGTAGGTATCCAAGAATTCCTAAAATAATTGCAATTATCCAAATAATGAATGTAATAGTTAAAACCTGTAATGACTCATTCTGTACTTGTTTAGCTCTTTCATCCATGGCACTTAAAAGTAATTTTTCTGCTTTAGAAATGACTTTGATTTTTTCTGATTGCATTGTAAACCAAATACCAGAAGTGATATGATATTTTCCACTTCTAGAAGCTGTAATAAGTGCTATTCTTTCACTGTTTATATTTTCAAACAACCTAATACTATCTTCATTTTTAAATATAGTATCAAGCTTATTTACTAAATCTTTGTTTTGAATCCCTTCATATTTAAGTGAGTCCGCTTTACCAATAACTGATACCCATCTATTTAAATCATTTTTTGCTAATTTAGTTGAGCTAGAAATGATATATGACATATATCCTCTCTCAATTCCAGAGAACTCTTTAGCATTAACCATAGTGAGATATAAATTATATAATGCATTAATCTCTTTATCTGACTGATTATCAGTAATTTGTTCCAATTGCTTAATGAATTTTATTTGAGCTGCACTATATACATCCATAAACATTTCATCAAAGGTAATAAGGTTCTCATCTATAAGAGGTCTAGTAGATTTTATTTTATTTATAGCGGAAGATACACTCTCTATATTATCGCAAGCTAGACAAGTAATTCCTTTTTTAGTTTCTGAATGTGTATGAAGAATTTTTTCATTTTTTGAATATTCAAGGTACTTAGCTACTTTTTCGTCAACAATCTTTCTCTGTTTAGCAAGAGCTGTTTTAATACCTTTTGTTTTGCTGCCAATGTATATAGAACTCATGCCACGCTCACGAGCAACATTACCAACAATTTCATTAAGATAAGTATTTTGATTTAATCTGTTTTGTAGCTGCTCGGCTTCTCTATATTTTGTGTATGAACCGTATACATAATAGCTTGTGATTAAAAATAGTACGATAATCGGTAAAAGACTAATAATCCTTAATCTATTTTTTAATCCAAGTTGCATTATTTATTCTCTTGATCTGAAATTTGATTCAGCTTTGTTAGTATGCTGTCAATAAGATCATTAAGTCCACCTATATCACTAGAATTTATAATAGCATCGAGTTCATTGTCAAATTTATGAATTCTCATATTATCACTCATCCCTTTTAATTTTATAGCAATGCTTTTACCTTCGTTCAAATTATCATCTTTAATGGAGTTAGTTATTGAGGTTATTAACTTTTTGCTCTCATTTATATAGTCTTCAAACAACTCATTAAAACTATCTATATCTAAGCCAATATCATTTGCGATTTGTTCCTTATTATATGAAGTTTCAGATACTTCTGGTTGACTAACTTCTATCTCTGGTTCTATTGAAGTTTCTAAACTTACTTCTGGCTCATCATATTTTAGCGATAAAACAAACTCATCTTCTTCAGTTTCAGTCTCAGTTTTATTGCTAGTATGATCTGATCTATTGTCTTTATTTGATAATTTGGTAATTATTTTGTATAGTCTGTTTAGTTGATGTTTAATTTTATTGCCGTCATTAGAAGAGTTTATTGCCGTTAAGGTTTCTAGCGCGTCTTCTACTCTTAAGTTAGCGGCAACACCTTTAAGTTTGTGAGATTGTACTTTTAAATTATCTAAATCACCATTTTCTACTGACTCATAAAGTTCATCTTTAAAGCTATTTGCCTGAGCAATAAAATCTTGTATAAATTCTTCTACCAAGTCAATAGGAAGTCCTAACTCATCTGATGCAACATGCGGGTCAAATACATAATCAGCAAAAGCACTGTCAATTTCATCTTCTTCATCTTCAGCAATTATTTCTTTATTAGGCTTTTCCGGTTCAAGAAACTTAGATTCACTTAGCTTCTCTTCATTTACTTCTTCTAGATCAGGGGTAATATCTGTATCTAGATCAGCAGGTTTATCTAAATCTACATCTAAGTCTAAAGCACTGTTTTCATAAATATCTTCAATTACATTAGGATTTAGCTCTTCATCCTGTGTTTCATAAGGGTCATAAGAGACTTTAGTACTATCTTCATCTAAATAATCACTTTTATCACTATGAATTACTGAGCCTGGTATTGTAGCTAGTTCAGTAGCTCCTGTTGCAGTTATAGGGGTAGGTTTTTCAAGTATATCAGCAGATATTTTTTCACTTTGAGTATGAGATATAGGTCTAATATTGGATAAATTTACTATAAAAGCTTTTTCAGATGGATTATCGACTAAGTATATTGTTTGAATGTCTATAATAGTTGCATAGTTTTTACCTTTTATATTTATAATAGCTTTTGATATAACACCATCACTGCTACAAGTAATGTAATCAATCCAGTGAACATGTTTAAAGTTATGAATAAAACCAGGTGTTTTCACAAATAGGTCTGCAAAATCTGCGGCTTCTGCGCGAAGATCTGCCAGATTTGAAAGCCCTAAAGCTGTTAAATCATTCTCATCAATTCCTAAAAACTCTTTTTTGTAATTATAGATTAGCATATAAACCCCTTATTCCTCACTATCTTGTTGTTTGTATATTTTTTCAATATCTGAAATATTTTTTTTTGGAGCCGGCTTACTTACAGATATATATCCCGTTACCTCTTCTTCCGTGTCACGTATAGGTATAATTTCCATATCAACCCAGTAATAGCGACCATCTTTACAAAGATTTTTAATCATACCATTCCAAACTTGCCCACTCCCAAGAGTTTTCCACATTTTATCAAATATAATCTCTGGCACATCTGGATGTCTTATTATATTACAATCGCTTCCAAGAAGTTCTTGAGTATTGTAGCCAGATATTTCACAAAATCTTCTATTTACAAATGTGATGTTTCCTTTTAAGTCTGTTTGACTGATTGCTATTTTTTCATCAAAAATAAACTCTTCATCTGTTGGTACAATTTTGTCCATTAAAAACCTTCATATATTAAAGTTACGTTATTAATTTCACTAAATATATCATTAATAGTTTAAAAAAAAACTTATTTATAAATGTTTTTTATAATTTGTGCATCTTTTTTACTTAAAATAGAACTTATTTCTTCAATACTTAATTCTTTAAGCATCTCAAAAGTTCCATAATGATTTAGTAGTTTTATGATTTTAGCTTGAGATATTCCCTTTAATGTTAAAAGTTTACTCTCTTGATCAAGTTTTAATTTTGTCTTTTTATGAAAGTTTATAGCACACCTGTGAGCCTCATCTCTTAAGTTCTGTACCCACTGAAGTCTTTTATCACTGTTTTTTAGTCTAAAAATATCATCTTTTTTGTGCAAAATATCATTGGCTTTACCTCTTGCTCGATGAGCTTTCGCATCTATTTTTTCTTTTGATATAGCAATTACATCTAAAAAAACACCACTGGATCCCAAGATTTCAAGTGCCAGTTTTAAAAGTGTGGCTCCTCCGTCTAATACCCATAAATCTGGAGGAGAATTTTTAGCAAATGTGTTCACTCTTCTGGTTAGTGTTTCTCTCATCTGTGAATATTCATCTTTTGCTTCAAGATGATATGTCCTATAGCTTTTTTTATCAAATACTCCATTTTCATAAACTGCCATTGCTCCAACTGTCGCAACTCCTGACATGTGAGAGTTGTCAAATATCTCAATACGAGAAGGAATTCTCTCAAGGAAAAAAAGTTCTTTAATCTCATTTAGTATTTTGGTATCACTCCCCGTTTTGTCATTTTTTAAAAGCTCATTAGCATTTAATATTGCCAGTTCAATAAGATGTTTTTTATTACCTTTTAGCGGTACTTTTATTTGGGTTTTTTTCTCAAAAATATTTGTTAGATGCTCCTGCACAATATCGATACCTTCAAATTTTGAAGCAACTAAAACTGGAGCAATAATTGGTGGTTTTTCATTTTTGTAGAACTCCATCAAAACTCTTTGGTATAACTCACTCTCATCATACCCTTCATTTAGCTGTATATAGTCATGTGACGAAGAGATTATTTTACCGTTACGCATAAAAATTCTGACGACTACTGCCTTACTGCTTGTGTTTTGAAGTACGAAAATATCGTAGTTCTCATTAGTAGCAAAGTCAATCTCGCTTTTAATCTCACTTCTATTTATCTTTTCTATTCTGTCTCTAAGTTCTCCGGCTTCTTCAAAGCGTAGATTTTCAGCATAAAAGGCCATTTTATCATTTAGTTTTTTTATAAGAGTTTTTTTATTTTGAATTAGCTCCTCTGCCAAATCAAGCTCTTTTTTGTATCTCTCTTGAGAGACATCCGGTTCACATGGACCAAGACATCTGTCAATTTGATGGTAAAGGCAGAGTTTTTTAGATTTTAGAGACCCTTTTTTTTGCACAAGTTTACAAATGTCATAGATAGAGTCTAGTATGTCTCTGGCTCCGACAGAATAAGGACCATAATACTTTATGCTAGAAGATTTGATTATTTTTCTGGTTATTTCAAATCTTGGATATTGTAAAGAGTTGTCTATGTAAATATAAGGATAGGTTTTGTCATCACGAAGCAGAATATTGTATTTTGGATTTAATTGTTTGATAAGTGAGTTTTCAAGAATTAGTGCATCATGTTCGCTATTTACCACAATATAATTTAGAGAAACAGTCTGATTTATCATCTTTGTTATTCTAGCTGATAAATTTGAGTTTGCTTTTAGAGATGGGGTAAAATTAAAATAACTTTTTACTCTGTATGATAGATTTTTTGCCTTGCCAATGTATAACAGATGTCCATCTTTGTCAAAATACTGATAT
>DAOVJL010000062.1 GCA_030673275.1 Sulfurimonas sp. | reverse complement strand
CTAGCACTAAACCCATAGTAATGAAAAGTGGAACTGCCATAAGCGTTGTGTTGGACATAATTCCATAGATTCTAAAAGGTAAAACCGCAAAGACATCAAACCCAAGTTCAGGAATAAGAAAAGCAAAGGCGATAGCTACAGTTCCAAAAACAAAGGCAACAGGGATTCCAACCAGAAGCAGTGCTAAAACTACCACAAACATAAACAGAGCAATCACAGTGCTCTCCACATGTCAAAGTTCGTTTTTACATCACTAATTGCTTGAAGAGATAAAAAAACAAAAGAGAGTGACATTAGTGATTTGACTAAAAAGCGATACTCCAAGCCACCGGGATTTGAGGAGCACTCATTTTGAATGAAACTTTGAGATACAAAATCTAAACCTATATAGATAATCAAAAATGAAAAAGGTAAGATAAAAAAAAGTGAAGAGATTATATTTATAAGGGCTTTTGTTTTTTCACTATAAGAAGCATAAAAAATATCCACTCTGACATGTGCATTCTCTTTGAGAGTATATGCAATACCAAACAAAATGATTACATCAAAAAGGTGCCACTCCAGCTCCTGAAGTGCAATTGAGCCAGTTGAAAAGAGATATCTCGCAGTTGCATCATAAACAACCAACAAAACTAATATGCACAAGATAAAAGCTGTAAAATATCCTAAATATTTTATGCTTTTATCTATAAAATTCACATCTACGACTTATATAAAATTTGGTGCATCATTAGCAAAGAGTATTATGTCTCCAGCTTTTGTCTGTTTAGACAATAAATCTTGAATCTTAGACTTATCACGTAACATAGTTTTGTTTTTCACTTTTATGTTTTTATTAAACAAGTCGGCGTTAAGTTTTCCTGTAACTATTACAATATCAAAAACATCATTGATAGCTTCTATAAGTTTTAAGTTCAACTCATCACTGCTCTCGACAAGTCCAGGTGTAACTATAACTTTTCTGCCTTCATGAAGTGAGCAGAGTCTTATACCCTCCAGCATCCCATCAATATTGCCGTTATAACCATCATCTAAGATGATTTTACCGCCTGCTTTTATCATTTGAAGTCTATGCTCAACAGGAGTCAACTCACTCACGGCTTCTTTAATCTCATCATTGCTCAGACCAAACTCTTTGGCAATCTTTACGCACACGTCTATATTCATAGTTTGAAAAGAACCAAGTATATCTGTATGCAGTGCTAAAACACCATCATCAAAATTAAGCTCAAAGTCAGTTCCGTCCAGTGTAGATTTTACATTCTGTATCTCATGCCCGAAAAACGATACTTTTTCATGTGCTTCATCTGTTACAGAAGTATGGATATATGCAGATTCAAGTCTAGGAGACTGCATGATTTCAAGCTTAGTTGCAATAATATTTTTCAGAGTTTTAAAATACTCTACATGCGCAAGTCCGACTTTACCAACAACTACAGTTTGGGGCTCTAAAAAAGTTGTAATTTCATAAATATCACCACTCTCACGAGCACCCGCTTCACAAACATAAACTTCTGTATCATCAGGTAGCGACTCATTTACATCTTTGATAATCCCACCGAGTGTATTAACACTTCTGGGAGTTGCATATACCTTATACTTTTTAGACAAAATCTCTGTTACAAAGTTTTTTATAGAAGTCTTGCCATAGCTTCCTGTAATACAGATTATACGCAACTCTTTCCTCTCTGAAAGCTTCTTTTTTGCCTCTTTTTTAAATGCCATAAAGAGGAAATTTTCAATCATTACACTACCTATATAAGCAATAGCTAAAGGCATAAATACGCCATAAGTCTCACAAGCTGCTTTTATAGTACAAAGTATGTCTTGAAATATTACAAGAGAGATTAAAAGGATTAAAAATCTTTTAACTCTCCACGTTAAAACAAGCTTTTTATCAAGGTTTTTATGCCAAATAAATATAGATGGCAGAACTGCAAAAAAGAAGAAAATTACAAAGAACTTTCCTGTTGTGTGGTAAGCCATAAACGGTATAAAAAAGTAAAAAACATGCCAGTGGGGCTTATGATGTTTAAGTATTACCCGAGATAGTTTATAGTCATACCACTGTAGATTTGTTATCAAATACCACCCAAGGACAGTAACAAAAAGAACATTGGTTATAAAAGTGATTAAAACCTCAAAAGAGTCCATTTAGTTATGCTCCAAAGTTTTTAAAAATGTTTTTTCTATATTTTGAGAGATATCCTCTGCACAATTCATAAAAAAGAAGTGATCACCCGGATAAGCGATTAAAGAAGAATCATTTACAAGAGTGTTGATTTTATCTGCGCTGCTTAAAGGTGTTGCAGTATCCTCTTCTCCCCAACAAAGAAGAGCCTTACCTTTAAAGCTTGAAAACTCATCTGACAAATCTTCATTTACAACATTTTTAAATGTTTCATACATTGGTTCACTTAAAGATTTTGCATCATCTGCAACAAAAAGCTTTCTAAACTTTGCCAATCCAAACAGTTTAAAAATTTTAAATATTGCTATTTTAACTCTTATACTCAAAGGCTTTGAAACATATATACCAGCACTTGAAACTAGAATAAGCACTTTTGGTTCAAGCAGTAAAGCTACCTTACCACCGAAAGAGTGTCCTAATATTATATCTTTAGATGCATTTAGGTGAATCATCAAAAGCTCAACAATTCTTGCATAATCTTTAGTTGTCAAAGTTAAGTTGCATGTAGAGTTTCCAAATCCCGGTAAATCTATATAAATGTGACGAAAACCATCCATATACGGAGCAAATGATTTTTTCATTAAACCTTTATTGCTTCCCCAACCATGCAGTATAATCAAATCAACTTTTGCATCTGGATTTATAATCTCATAACTAATATCTAGAGTGTGATGATTAAACTGTATAGACTTTACAGCCATTATTTACCTTTTGCTTTAGAAATATTGTGAATATATTCATAATCAACTTTTGCTCTTTTCTCATGAGGAAGTGAATTTGAAAGTAATTCTAAAGATGTATGAAAATCCTCAAATAAATAATTTGCCATAGAACCTGGGATAGGATTTATCTCATTAAGATAGACTTCCCCATTTACAACAAAGAAGTCGCATCTTATTAATGAACCTTCAAATAGGTTTTTGTACACTTTTTCAAAATTTTGCTTTAGTTTTGTCTCAAGTTCACTGCTTATATCAGCTTTTAGAGCCTGTTCACTTCTTGAAAAATCCATATACTTCTTCTCAAAGTCTAGCATTTCCCCTTTATGCGGCTCTTCGACTATAGAAAAGTGAATCTTGTCATCTGCCATAAAACCAGCCAGATTATACTCTTTTACACCCTCTAAAAATGGTTCAACAATAACACTGCTGTCATACTCAAATGCAGTGTCTAATGCATAATCAAGCTCACTTTCCTCTTTAACTATACTAACCCCTATAGAGCTTCCAAGACAAGAAGGCTTTATAATTATTGGATATGGCATATCAATATTATCATGCTCTTTTACACTTAACTCTTCATGTTTAACTCTTTTAATACCTCGAGCATCACATAGCCATTTAGTATATCTTTTATCATAAGAAAACACGCTAGCATCAATTCTTGGACCAATATATTTAATAGAGAAAAAATCTAACAAAGCGGCAATAGAACCATCTTCTCCATCAGCACCATGAATAAGGTTTAAAAACACACCTCCATGCTCTTTAGAGT
The DNA here is from genome assembly GCA_030673275.1 of Sulfurimonas sp. Taxonomy (GTDB): domain Bacteria; phylum Campylobacterota; class Campylobacteria; order Campylobacterales; family Sulfurimonadaceae; genus Sulfurimonas. The sequence goes on along the minus strand of DAOVJL010000062.1, from coordinate 3,245 downwards.
TAAACATACCCTTTTGAGTAAATGCACCATTAGATATAGCAAGCTTCGGCATTTTTTTATGCTCACCTTTACTAAAAGTCACAGCCTTCATTTTTGAGTCTTCTATTAAATAAAAAGAGTGGTCTTGATCACAAAAAACAAAACTTAAATCAAATTCAGAGAGTTTTTCTTTAAGAGTTATTGCACTTACTATACTAATTTCATGCTCAAAACTAGCACCACCAAATAAAATTGTTAATTTCAATATATATTTCCTTAATTAAATTGTTTGTAAAAGTTTTAGAGCCTCTTTAACCAGTGAAGCGGTATCACTACCACTGCATGCACCTAAGGCTTTTGTTATCTTGTCTTTTTTAAATCCTAACGATTCTAATGCTTCACTTGCTTCACTAAAAGATTGGTTTTTAGGCTCATCTGATGAGGATGACATAAGTTCAACATCAAAGCCGTTTAACTCAACTAAAATTCTCCCTGCACTCTTAGGTCCTATGCCGGGCACCTTTTTTACACCATTAAGGTCTTTATTATTGATAACAGTTGCAAATTGCGCAGGCGAATATGTTGAACAGATTGCCATTGCAACTTTTGGACCGACTCCGCTTATTTTTATAAGTCTTTCAAAAAGCTTTTTTTCACTAATATCTAAAAATCCATAAAGCAACTGCGCATCTTCACGAATAATATGAGAAGTAAAAAGTTTGACTTCATCACTTTGTAATGCCGAAAAACTCTGCAGTGATATAAATACTTCATAAACGACACCACTAACTTCTACATGCAGAAAGTTTGGCTCTTTATATTCAATAGTTCCTCTTAATCCAACTATCATTTTAAATTAACTCTCACTCATGTACCGCCTGAATTTCATATGTTGCATCTTCAGTTTCAATAACAGCAAATATTTTATTTTCCGAACCTTCTTCTGGTTTAAAACTTAGCTCTATTGGTGGATCAACCAGTTTAAAAACAAGCTCATTGTGCCCAACCCACCTATCTCTATTAATAATTCTTGCATCAAAAATATTATCTTGAAAAGATGCTGTTTTAGTTGTAAGCAACTGAAGTTTGTCATTTTTTACTTTATACTCATTTGTTATTCTGTCTAAGTGTTCTTGAGCTTTATTGAACTGCTTATACTTAGCTACAAATGCTGCTGGCATTTTAATACCATTCTTTTTATAGTGCATTAATCTTTTTTTAACATCATTAAAAGAACTTGTATTATCTCTAATAAGTTTTTTATATTTTTCTATCTCTGTTTGTATCTCGCTAACACTAGTTTTTAGTTCAGCTATCTCATCTTTATTTGCACCTAAGCCACTTTTTTTCTCTTCTTGCATTAAAGGGTCAATTATAAAAACATTTTCACTTCCTTGAAGTTTTTGTATCTCTATAAGCCTTGAAGCTGTAACTTTAACATATGATGAACAGATTCCTATTTCTACATCCTTACCTCTAATATCTCCACCTGTTGCTTGAGTAATATTGACCTTTTTTCCTTGAACTATTCCATGTTCAAGTCGTGCTATAGTAATATTATCACCAACGGCTAAACCCCTATGTACATTTATGGTTAAATCATCTGCTCTAATTTCAGAACTTTTATGAGTTTGACCTTCTACAGTAGCTCTTCTAGCAGTTACTTTTGCATTAGGTCCAATATTTCCACTTATATCAATTTCACTAACTTCAACTTCCATACCATCTCCGATGGCATCTTTTTGGGAATCATTCTCTTTTACACTAAGAGTCACTTCTGAGTCTTTTCCTGATGAGATTGAACCGGTTGTTTTAAAGTCAATAGTATCTACATCCATTTCTGATTTTATTATATATGTTGTGCCATCAAGAGTTATATATCCACTCTCTTTTGCGCGATACTCAATATTTTCCTCATTATCTTTCGTCTCTATCGTAGCCTCATCAGCAGTAAAGTCCGGTGCACTATTAACTTCCGGTTCTGCCGGTTCCATAAACTCTCCGCGACAGTTTCTGCCGGCTTTACCTATTTTTGGTTTTATATACTCTATTAAAAGATCATTTTCTAAAACACTGTTTATAAAACCTCTGTTTGAATAATCTACCTTATCATCCTCAGCAGCTTCTTTCTTTTTTTCAAAATGTAAAATAATTTCATCATCAATAGTTGGAGTTGGTTCATGAGCCTCTGCTATAAGTACTGTCTCATTTTTATCATAACTTATATTACCATCTACTTTTGCCAGTGCTGAAACTCTAGATACCAGTTCACTAATCATCTCATCAAAAATATTTATTAATATCCCTGCACGAACTTTACTTTTATTTATATACTTTAAGAGATCTTCTTCAAATTTTGGACTTGTAACAATCTCTGAGCCTGCTTTTATACTTAAGTAAACTTTACATTTTGAAGCGTTAGCACCAACGGCTGCATGAAAGTTTTTAAATACATCATTTTCATCTTTAGAATATATTTCTACTTCATAAACCTGTTTTATCTGAAAATCTTTATTTAATATAGCTGTTGCATCATCGAGCTCATGCATCTCGCTATCACTCATCTCTTCCCAGTCAACTTCTTCTTTTTCTTTATGCACTCTTGTAAATGTTTCTGCTTCTAATATATCAAAGTCTAATGTACTAACATCTACATCATTTTTCTTTGCTATTTCAAATAGTTCTTTAGCAACATTTTGAGTTTTTATAACTGTTGGACGAATTGTTTTAAATGCTGACGTTTCTTTTTTATCAGAGCTGAAAAATCCCATATATATTTATCCATATTAAATTTTTAAAAATTAAACTCTACATTTTAATCAAATATTTGTTAAACTTTCGTAAAAGTTATAATTAATCTTTAAAGAAGCCCATGTTTAAAGCAATATTTACAAATAGTTTTGGAATATTAATCTCAAGAATCTTAGGATTTTTTAGAGATTTACTTACAGCATCAGCACTTGGTGCAAACATATACAGCGATATATTTTTCGTTGCATTTAAATTGCCTAATCTTTTTCGCCGTATTTTTGCAGAGGGTGCTTTTACACAAGTCTTTATTCCGGCATATGCTTCCTCAAAACACAGGTCAGTATTCTCAGCAAATATATTTGTTATTTTTCTCTCAATTATACTTATACTAACTCTACTTGTAAATCTTCTTCCATCCCTTGCAACACAAGCAATAGCCGTAGGTTTTGATGATAAAACAGTAGAGATAGCATCACCATTCGTTGCCATAAACTTTTGGTATCTTCCTCTTATAT
>DAOVJL010000006.1 GCA_030673275.1 Sulfurimonas sp. | reverse complement strand
GGCTTCGCTAGAGACATACTGCTCAACAATAAATACTATCCGTGATACTACAGCTATCTCATACTCAATAACACACAATGGAAAGCTTATCAAAGAGAATGAGAAAATGATTTCCGGTGGTGGAACAAGTATAGATATGGGTGAAATAGAGAGTTGTCCAAGTTAATAATAACTTCATATTTCGTCGTTAATTTATCTTGCTTGACTACAAGTCAACCTGCAATAAATTGCCTAAAACTATTTTGTTATTATTAACTTAAATTATCAAGTCTCTTAATTTTATGACAAAATGTCATATTTTTGCAATATTTTAAATTTATAACCTATTATATAAAAAATAGATGAGGAGTTTATAATGTTAGAGATGGCAACAGTATTAATAGCAAGTGGAGTTTTAATTATTATAGCTTATGAGTTTACATTAACATTTCAAAAAAGAGAGTGGGGAGAAAATTCTAGAAGCTTTTTTTAAACCCCGAACAGTTTCGAGGTTTGGATTAAAGAAAAACTTTTGGGTTTGAGTCACTAAGATGAGTCCATGCTAGTTTAGCACCGCCTAATACATGAAAATGCAGATGCTTAACTTCTTGACCACCATTATCGCCAATATTTGTTATAACTCTGTATCCTGATTTTTCTATATCCATCTCTTTGGCAACATTTTGAATGAAAATAGTCATATCAGCCATCATTGAAGAACTTACTTCGCTAAAACTATCTACATGTGATTTTGGTATAGCTAATATGTGAACTGGAGCTTTTGGATTGATATCATGAAAAGCCATAAAATCATCATCTTCTAATATTATTTCTGATGGTATCTCTTTATTAATTATTTTACAAAACAGGCACATGCCACTTCCTTTTTTATTTTATTGTAACACATAATTTAATAAATGAAGCTATATGTAAATTATATTTGACTATAATCTATATTTAAAATTTAAGAGGGTATATCCCTCCGTAACGGGTGAGTTTATTGAAAAAATGGTATGACGCAATAAAAGAAGCACAAAGTGTTGAAAAGATTGAAGAGATTCGTATATCTGTGTTTGGCAAAAAGGGTGTTCTAGCAGCAGAGTTTGCTAAGATGAAAACAGCACCTAATGAAGAAAAATCTAAAATAGCACAAGAGTTAAATACTCATAAAAGTGCTCTTATGAATGAGCTTACAGCAGCGAAGATAACTCTCCAGACTCTAGAATTAAAAGCTGCTATGAAAGCAGAGGCTATTGATGTTTCAATGTTTAGCTCAAGTTCACAAGCCGGTGCCCTGCATCCGGTAATGGAGACAATGGACAGAATTGTAGAGTATTTCTCTGCTATGAATTTTACTGTTAAAACAGGCGGTATGGTAGAAGATGATTTTAACAATTTTGAAGCCTTAAACTTACCAAAATATCATCCAGCTCGTGATATGCAAGACACATTTTATTTTAAAGATGAAATGCTGCTTCGTACTCACACTTCACCTGTACAGATTAGAACTATGATGAGCCATAAACCACCTATTCGTATGATAGCTCCCGGTGCTGTATTTCGTCGTGATTATGATTTAACACACACACCTATGTTTCATCAAGTAGAGGGTCTTTTAGTTGATGATGAAGGTAAGGTTTCATTTGCTAATTTAAAATTTATTTTAGAAGACTTTTTAAAATATATGTTTGGTGATGTAGAAGTTAGATTTCGCCCATCTTTCTTTCCGTTTACAGAACCATCAGCAGAGGTAGATATCTCTTGTGTCTTTTGTAAAGGTGACGGCTGTCGTGTTTGTTCAAAAACAGGTTGGCTAGAAGTTTTAGGCTGCGGAATAGTTGATCCTAACGTATTTAAAGCTGTTAAATATAAAAATGTAAGTGGATACGCATTTGGTCTTGGTGTTGAGAGATTTGCAATGCTTATTCACCAAATAGGTGACCTTCGTTCACTTTTTGAGGGAGATATTAAGTTGTTGGAGCAGTTTCAATGATAGTTACTAGAAGTTGGTTAAACGAGTGGATAGATTTAGATGGAATCTCTACAGATGATTTAGCAAAGACATTCAACTCTATAGGTTTAGAAGTTGATAGTATTAAAAGTTATGATATCCCTAAGAAGATAATATTTGGTAAAGTTTTAGAGTGTGAAAAGCACCCAGATGCAGATAAATTAAATGTTTGTAAAGTAGATATTGGAACAAGTATCCGTCAAATTGTATGTGGTGCTTCAAATGTTAGAGTAGGACTCGATGTTGTTGTTGCAACAATTGGTGCGGTTATGCCAAGTGGACTGGTTATAAAACCTGTAAAGCTTCGTGGTGTTGAATCTGAGGGCATGATATGTTCAGCTAAGGAAATTGGTTTAGAAGATACTCAAGACGGTATTATGGAGCTTGACAGTAGTATTGGAGCTTTTACTTTAGGTCAGGAAGTCTCTGAAAACTCTATATTTTCTGATGATTTAATAGAGATAGAACTTACTGCAAACCGTGGTGATTGTCTAAGCATTAGAGGTGTGGCTCGTGATTTAAGTGCTGCATATGATAGACCTCTTATAGATAAGAGCATAGAAGATAACGATGATAAAAGAGTTGGAATTGGAAGAATATTAACACTTTCACATGAGCCTAACCCATATGTAAACCTTCGTTATAAGGCAGTTGATTTAAAAGATTTAAATCTTCCTTTTATTGTCAAGTTAAGACTTGCTCAAATAGAGGATAAAAGAGAAGCTGATATAGAGTCAATTATGTTGTATGCAACTCATAGCAGCGGTGTAATATTAAGAGCATATAATTATGGTTTTTTCTGTGAAGAAAATAAGACTTTAGCAAAAATTCATTTAGCATCGGATGATAATGGATATGCATCTATAATGGCTAAAGAGAAAGCTTCAACTATTGGGATTATTCAAGAAGATGTATCAAAAGTAACTTATAATGAAGGTACAGTTTTAATTGAAGCCAGTTATATTCCACCAGATATTATCTCTAAACAGATGCAAGAGAAAAAGATAACTTCCGGTCCCATGTATTATAGAACATCAAGGGGAAGTGAACCTGAGTTAAATCAAGGTCTTGATTTCTGCCTCAACATGATAGATTTAAACTCTTCATCGTCGCTGTTTGGCGGTAGCATAGAACTTGGAGATGATTACGAAGACAGTGTTATAAGTATTAGTAAAAAAGAGATTGATGAGATTGTCGGCGCAGATATTGATAAGGTTAAAATAACTAAAATACTGAAAAACTTAGGTTTTGGCACTACTAAATCATCATCTGATAATTTTGTGATTTCTGTTCCAAGATTTAGACATGATATATCTAATAAACAAGATATAGTTGAAGAGATTGTTAGACTTGTTGGAATTGATAATATTGAATCAAAAGCTTTCACTTTTACAGAAGATAACAGACTTGAAGATGATTATTTTTCTTACAAAAAGAAGCAAACATACAGACATAAAGCAGCATATAGTGGCTTTTTTGAGTCTGTGCATTTTGCATTTGATGAGAAGAAAGTTTTAAAAGAGTATGGATTTGAGACAATAGATGAAGAGCTAGAGCTTCTAAATCCAATTGTAAATACTCTTGATACTTTAAGAACTACGCTTCTTACAGGATTGTTAAAAGCAGCATCAAATAACTCTAAAAATGGGTATTCATCAATAAAACTGTTTGAAGTAGGTTCGCTTTTTAACTCTAAAAGAGAAGAATCTGTGAAAATGGCTATGCTTTTTTCAGGAGATAGAGAGTCTCAAAGCTTATCTAATGCAGGGAAACCTCAAAAAGTTGATTTTAGCTTTTTTGCTCAAAAATTGTCTGATATTATTGGAGACTTTGAACTTCGTGAGTTTGAAACATCGCACTCATTATCGCACATTTATCAATGTGGGGAAGTTATAATAGATGGTCAATCAGTTGGAGAGATTTTCCGTGTTCATCCAAGTGTTGAAGACAGTTATGATTTAGATGTAACTTACATGTGTGAACTAGATTTTGAAAAACTTCCATACGGTCTTAAAACTGCTAAAAAGTCATCAAAGTACCAAGTCTCTTTTAAAGACCTAAGTCTGATTATGCCTAAAGATATGAGTTATGAAAAAGTTAAAACTACAATAAACTCAGCTGACATAAATAATCTGGTTCGTTTTTATCCAGTTGATAAATACAGTGATGAAGCATTAGGTGAAAATATGAGTCTATCAATCAGATTTGTACTTCAATCGGACGAAAAAACACTTGAAGAAGAGGATATCACTTCTTCTATGGATAGTATTTTAGCTTCACTAAAAGACGAGTTAGGAATAGGACTTAGATGAGCAGTGTAGAAGTTAGTAAAGTATCAAGTTTTTCACTGACAACTAATGAAATAGCACCGGATAAGTCGATATCTCATCGTAGTGCAATGTTTTCTATGTTGGCAGACGGTACAAGCGAGATTACTAACTTCTTACGAGCAGAAGATACTTTAAACTCATTGGAGATTGTAAAAAATCTCGGTGCAAAAGTTGAAGATGATGGTGTTACTATAAAGATTAGTTCTGATGGTATTAAAGAGCCGTTTGAAATACTTGATTGTGGAAATTCCGGGACTGGTATGAGACTTTTTTGTGGTCTTTTAAGTTCTGCAAATGGTCATTTTGTCTTAACTGGAGATAAATATCTTCGTTCTCGTCCTATGAAGCGTGTTACAAGTCCTCTTCGTGAAATTGGTGCTATATTTGATGGAAGAGATGATGCAAATTTAGCACCGCTTAGTATTAGAGGCTCATCTTTAAAGGCATTTGATTATAACTCCAAGATTGCATCTGCTCAAGTGAAATCTTGTATGATTTTAGCAGCTTTAAGAGCTGATGGAGTTTGTACATACTCTGAACCTGAACTTTCTCGTGACCATACTGAAAGAATGTTAAAAGGTATGGGCGCTGATTTACATGTAGATGGACTAAAGACCACAATAAAACCTATGAAAAAGCTTCTTTCTCCTTTAACAATTAGAGTTCCTGCTGATCCATCAAGTGCATTTTTCTTTGCTGTAGCTGCTGCCATCACTTTGGATTCAAATATAACTCTTGAGGGTGTTACACTTAATCCAACGCGAATAGAAGCTTTTAAAGCACTACAGAGAATGGGTGCTGATATAACTTATGAAGAAACTGATAACAGATATGAACCAATTGGAAACATACATGTAAAGTATGCTCCTCTCAAAGCTATAACAGTTGAAGATAATATCTCTTGGCTGATAGATGAACTTCCAGCTCTCTCGATTGCAATGGCCTGTGCAGAGGGTGTCAGTGTTGTTAAAAATGCTGAAGAGCTTAGAGTAAAAGAGAGTGATAGAATCTCTACCGTTGTAGATGGACTAAATGCTTGTGGAGTAACTACTACTGAGTATGAAGACGGTTATACTGTGACTGGTGGAGAGTTGAAAAAAGCTACTGTAGATAGTGACGGTGATCATAGAATTGCGATGAGTTTTATCATCGCGGGACTTAGATGTGGTATGAATGTTACTGACTTAGACTGTATAAACACATCATTTCCAAACTTTTTTGAACTACTACAAAAAATCACGAAAGTGGAATTTAAATAAATGATAATACAGCTAGCCGAGAGTTATGGTTTTTGCTTTGGTGTAAAAAGAGCTATAAAAATAGCTGAAGAAAATAAAAATGCTTCAACTTATGGACCATTAATTCATAACAATAAAGAGATTGCAAGACTTGAAGATGATTATAAAGTTGGACTAACAGATGACCATACAACTTTTAAGCCTGGTGAAAAAGCAGTTATCCGCACCCATGGCATCGTTAAGCAAGAATTAGCTGAATTAAAACAAAATAATGTAGATGTAGTTGATGCAACTTGCCCATATGTAACAAAACCACAAGAAATTGCACAAGAGATGAGTGAGAGTGGCTACAGTGTAGTTATATTCGGTGATGAAGCTCATCCAGAGATAAAAGGTGTAAAATCCTATGCAACTCATGGTGCCCTAGTCGTCACTTGCCCTAAAGAATTAGAAGATATAAAGCTGCGTGAAAAAGTAGCACTTATAGCTCAAACTACAAGAAAAGTTGAAGATTATATGGAAGTTGCGAATTATTTGATTCCTCGTCATAAAGAGGTTAGGGTATTTAATACAATCTGTAATGCAACATTTGAAAATCAAGAAGCTGTTAGAAAAATTTCTAAAAATGCTGATGTAATGATTGTAATTGGTGGGAAAAATTCATCAAATACAAAACAACTTTTCAGTATCTCTCATGATTACTGTAAAGATAGCTACCTTATAGAAGATGAAAATGATTTAGACTACTCTTGGTTTAAAGATAAAGAGTTTTGCGGAATTAGTGCCGGAGCTTCCACCCCTGACTGGATTATCCAAAATGTAGTCAATTCTATACAAAAAAGTATTAATTAATAACGTTTTTATTAATATTTACCTTTTTTATATCTTTGATTTTTTTAAAATTAATGGCAAAACAATCAATATTTAGGTATAATCACGAAATTTTTATGTAACAGAGGATAGGTAATGGCGTTCGATAACGAATCATTTGAAGAAGAAGAAAATTTTGCAGAGATGTTTGCTGCAAGTGAGAAAAAGCAAGAAACAAGTCGCATCGTAGAGGGTGAGATTGTTGAGATCCAAGCGGATGAAAATAGAGCATTAGTTGGCGTTGGCGATAAGCTAGAGGGTATTTTAAGTTTAGATGAAATCAGTGAAGATGGTGAACTAAAGTTTAATACTGGCGATAAAATCAAAGTAATGGTTACTGGATACTATAATGAGCGTCCTAAAATATCATACAAAAAAGTTTTAGAGCAACAAAAAACTATTGACTTTATTGATGCACACAAAGAAGACTTCGAAGATGTAATTATTGAAGGTGTTATCACTAAGAAAAATCGTGGTGGTTACGTAGTAGAAGCTGATGCAGTTTCTTTCTTTATGCCTCGTTCATTAGCTGCTTTTAAAGATAGTGATGAAGTAGTGGGTCGTAAGATTAAAGCACAAGTTGTTAAAGTTGATGCAGAGCAAAACTCAATTGTAGTTTCTCGTCGTAAACTTTTTAACGAAGAGCGTAAGAAGAAAAAAGAGATCATTGATAAGCTAATGGAAAATGATACAATTGTTGAAGGTACAATCAAAAAAATCACTAGCTACGGTATGTTTGTAGATGTTGGTGGTGTTGATGGTCTAGTACACTACAATGAAATTAGCTACAAAGGTCCAGTTAACCCGTCAAAACTTTACAAAGAGGGTGATACAGTAACTGTTAAAGCAATCTCTTATGATAAAGACAAAAGACATCTTTCATTATCTATTAAAGCTGTTCAGCCTGACCCTTGGGCAGAAGTTGAGAGTGAATTAGATGAAGGTGATACTATCACTGTAACTGTTTCAAATATTGAAGCTTATGGTGTATTTGTTGACTTAGGAAATGATATAGAAGGTTTCCTACATATCTCAGAAATTTCTTGGGATAAAAATGTTAAAAATCCTAATGATTACTTAACTGTTGGACAAGAGATTGATGTTGAAGTTATTGAAATTAACTCTACAACTCATAAACTTCGTGTTTCATTAAAAAGACTTTTACCAAAACCTTTTGACGAGTTTATGAAAAATTACAGTGAAGGTGATATTGTAACCGGTACAATTACTTCACTTACTGATTTTGGTGCGTTTGTTCGTATTGCCGGTGTTGAAGGTCTTTTACATAATCAAGATATCTCTTGGGATAAAAATGACAAATGTAAAGATATTTTAAAATCTGGTGAAGAGATTGAAGTTAAAATTGCTAAAATCAACTCTGAAGACCAAAAAATATCTCTTAATAGAAAAACACTTTTAGAGTCTCCTATAGATACTTTCTCTAAAACTCATAAAGTAAATACTGCTATCACAGGAACAATACGTGATATTAAAGATTTCGGTGTATTTGTATCTTTACAAGATGGTGTTGATGCACTTATCCGTGATGAAGATCTTTTTCCATTAGTTAAAGAAGAACTTGAATCTGGTCAAGAGATTGAAGCTGCAATTGCAGTAATTGATACTCGTCGTGATCGTATTCGTCTATCTGTTAAAAAACTAGACTACATAAAAAGTCAAGCAATGCTTGAAGAGATTAATGATGATGAGTCACACTCTTTAGGTGACTTAATTAAAGACAAATTTAAGTAGAAATTATGCAAAAAGTTTTAAAATGGTTAACTCCACTCATAGCAGTTGGAGTTGCTGTTTTTATCATCTTCTTTCTTATTTCAATTAATACAAATGAAACTTCTATATCTATTGCTCCATTAGAATATAAGAGTGAAGCAGTTGCAAAAAAACCAAAAAAAGTTTGGTTGAATCACTTCTCTAAAACTGAGAGACTAGGCTATTTTTATCCTGTTAATGAGGTCTTAATTGAAGTTGATTTAAATGAAAAAATAGTAAGTAAGACGACAATATATAAACTTTCCGCCTCACTTTTAGACCCTTATCAGCTTTTCTGCCTAAAAGAAGAGTTGGGTCAACATAAATTAAAGTATTATCTTAAAAAAGATGAAAAGGTGTGGAGTTGCTTATCTACTCAAAAAATATAGAAAAATTAAAAGCTCTTGTCAGAGTATTAAAAAATTATCAAATTTCAGCCAAAGTCGGGCTATATAAAGAGGATATATAATGATCAGAATTAAAATTCTATGCAGGGAGGCACTAAATGCCGACTCGTAAAAAATATACTGTAGTAGTTTGTGACCATATTCATGAAGCTGGATTAGAGATGCTTCGTAATGATGAAAATATTAACTTTATTATGGCAGCAGATGTTGATAAAACAGAATTAGTAGAAAAGATTATTCCAACAGCTGATGTAGCAATAACAAGAAGTTCAACTGATGTTGATGAAAAATTTATAGCAAACGCAAAAAACATGAAAGCTATTGTTCGTGCCGGTGTTGGTGTTGATAATGTTGATATCCCTGGTTGTTCAAAAGAGGGAATCATTGTAATGAATGTTCCAACTGCTAACACTATTGCAGCAGTTGAGCTTACAATGACACATATGCTTTCATGTATGAGAATGTTCCCGTACTCACATGATCATCTTAAAAATCAAAGAATCTGGAAAAGAGAGAAGTGGTATGGACATGAGATGAAGGGTAAAAAGCTTGGTGTTATCGGTTTTGGTAATATCGGTTCTCGTGTTGCAAAACGTGCTGCATCATTTGAGATGGATATTATTGCATATGACCCATATATTGACCCATCTAAAGTTACTGATTTGGATATGACATATACTAAGGATTTTGAAAATATTTTAGCTTGTGATATTATTACAATCCACACTCCTAAAAATCAAGAAACACTTAATATGATTAATACAGATGAGATTGCTAAGATGAAAGATGGTGTAGTTTTAATTAACTGTGCCAGAGGTGGACTTTACAATGAAGAAGCACTTTATACTGGACTGACTAACGGTAAAATTCGTTTTGCCGGTATTGATGTGTTTATGAAAGAGCCTGCAACTAATCACCCTCTTCTTGATCTTGATAATGTAACTGTATCTCCTCACTTGGGTGCTAATACATTTGAATCTCAATATAATATCGGTACACAAGCTGCAGAGAATGCAATTGCTGCTGCTAAAGGTATCTCTTATGCACATGCTATGAACTTGCCAATTGATGAGAGTACAATACCTGCATTTGTAAAACCATTTTTAGAGATGGGACAAAAGATAGGTTTTTTGGAGTCTCAAATAAACAAGTCTCAAATTATAGGTATTAAAGTAAGTGGTCATGGTGAGATAGCAGAGTATGTTGAGTCTCTTTCTACTTTTGTAGCAGTTGGTGCTATGAGTCAAAACAGTGGTGATACTATCAACTACGTAAATGCAGATTTTGTAGCAAAAGAGAAGGGCATTAAGATAGAATCAGAAGCTCTTGGCGACTCGTCTGTTTATAAAAATTTAATTACTATAAAGCTAACAACTTCTGAAGGTACTACGACTATAAGTGCAACAATTTTTGATGATGGTGTTCAACGTATTGTTGCTATAGATGGTTTTGATATTGAAGTACCACTTAAAGGTGATTTAATCCTATTTAAAAATAGTGATGTTCCCGGTGTTATCGGCAGTATTGGTTCAATATTAGCTAATCATGATGTAAATATTGCAGACTTTTCACTCTCAAGAAATAAACAATCACAAGCATTAGCTGTAATCTTAGTAGATAATGCTGTAAATGACTCTACACTGAATGAGCTTTTACAACTTGATGCTTGTTTGGGTGTTAACTACGCAAGACTTTAATCTTTTTTACTTCTACATGTAGATACATGTAGAAGTCTCTTCTCTCTTAATTTTCTCTAATCAGTACTAAAATGTTTCTCTAAATCAGCTTTATACATGAGAACAGGAACAATTATAAGTGAAGCTACAACAGCAGCAACAGTTCCAAATATCAGAGCTACTCCCAGACCGCCAAAAACAGCATCACCGGCAAGAAGAGTTGAAGCAAGTATGATAGCTGCAGCAGTTAAAAATATTGGCTTAGCACGCGTTGCTGTAGCATATGCTATTGCCTCTGCTTTTGGCATATTTTTATCATTCATTAAAGATTTTGTGAAATCAATCAGTAATAGAGAGTTCCTTGAACTGATTCCTATCAGTGCAATAAATCCAATCAATGATGTTGCAGTCAAAAAGAATGTATCAGTTGTAAATATATCCATAATCCAGTGCCCAACAATAACACCTATAATTGATAGAAATGAACCCAAAAGTATGATTCCGCTCAGAGTATAGCTTTTGTAGTAAATTACCATAAGTAAAAATATCAGCACTAAAGCTGCTATAAATGCAGCACCAAGTTCCACAAAAGTATCCAGTGTTACTTCCATTTCCCCATCCCAGATTAGTTTATATATTTTAGATGTTTGTTTATCCGTTAGTTGCAGGTTAAAAAGACCAATCTCTTCTATTTCATATTTATCAGAAAAAGTACTTAGTATTACGTCCCTGGCTTCCATTAGAGGGTAAACCTGAGAAACCATATCTGTCTCAGCCATTACATTTGTCATCTGATGAAGATTTTTACTCATAATTATAGGGTTTGATTTTTTGGTAGTCAATTCTACCAGTTCAGTTATTGGTATCATCATACCCATTTTATTCATAAGTTTCAAAGATGACAGTTTTGCTTTAACAGCTTTTATATCTTTATGAGAAAACTTTTTAGACTCTTTGCTTAGTGACAGATATATCGGAATTTGATCACTTACAATATCTGAGTTTTTAACAGCTATCTGCATCCCCTCAAAAGCCAGATAAAGTACGTCATTTAACTGTTTTATATTTACGCCTGATTTTGCGACTTTTGTGCTGTTTACATGTAGTTCAAAAGTATCATAAATCTCATCTTGCATTATCTCAATATCAACTAAGCCCTCAGTTGATTTAAGCACGCCTGCAACTCTGTTTGACAACTTTCTGATTCCATCAGCATCGTCTCCATAAATCTCAGCTACTATAGCGGCTAATACAGGAGGACCAGCTGGCGGTTCCACAAAAGATATAGTTGTGCCTTTATATATTGAACCACACTCTTTTAGTATGGTTGGTCTCATCCTTTGAACCATAAAATAAGATGGCTCGCTTCTATCATGTGCTTTAGAAAGGTTTAGAACAATCTCAGCAACATTTTCACTGTTTTTCAAATGGCTTCCTTTGATAAGTCCTGCAAAATCAAGTGGAGCACCCATACCTAGAAACACTTCTAAATCGCGTACTTCCTTCTCTCTTTGCACAAGTCCGACTACACAGTCTGTAACTTTTTTAGTCTGCTGTATTGAACTTCCTTCAACCAGTGTCGTGTAGATTGTAAAAGTATCATTATTCTTTCCGGGTAACATCTTTGCTAAAACCATTTTACTAGGAGCAATCATAGCAATTGAGAGCATAAAAGTCACAAGAGTCCCTATAAGTATAACGTTTCTTTGTATTGGACTTTGTATGCCATTTAAAACAGCATTTTGAAATTTTTCAAACATTAGTGACTCTCCTTAGCTTTAAAATCAGGTTTTTTAAGCATTCTTACTGCAAGATAAGGTGTAAAGATATATGCGATAAAAAGCGATGCTATAAGAGCAACAGGAACATTTGCCGGAATTGGTTTCATAAACTGTCCCATCATCTGTCCAACAAATGCCATAGGAACCATAGTCATAATAATTGCTAAAGTCGCAATATTTGTCGGTGGACCTATCTCATCTGTTGCTTCTATCATTATGTCATCTGGGGTTTTATCTGCAGAATCTTTTGAGTGTAAGTGTCTGTGAATATTTTCAATAACAATAATAGCAGCATCAACCAAAAGCCCAAGTGAGAGTAAAAAGGCAAAGAGTGTAATACGGTTGATGGTCTGATCAGTTAGGTATGCTACAAAAAGAGTAATGGCTAAAATTGCAGGAACTGTAAAAGTAACTATAAGAGACTCTCTCCATCCAAGAACCAGTATAAGCAGGATAGCGATGATAACAATAGACAAAACAAGGTGATAAACAAGCTCGTTAACTGCTTCATTAGCTCTTTGACCATCATTCCTAGTGATTGTATATCCAATACTATCTTTATTTAAAGCTTCTTTATATGTTTGAAGTTCTGTTTTAACTGCATCTGCAATGATTACAGCATTTGTACCTTGCAGTTTTGAGATTGTTAGCGTGACTTGTTCTTGCAGTGGTGTGAAGTTGCCTGACTCATCTCTTTGGCTTATATGAGCCGATTTAAAGTTTTGGATATCGTAAGAGTCTGTAACTTTTGCAATCTGTTTTAGGTAGATTGGTGAGCCCATGTACTGAGCAATAATTATATTACCTATATCTCGTGCGCTCTCAATCGCATTCTTAACACCAAGCATAATTATTTGGTTTTCATTTGTTCTGTTTTTTACAGCAGGAACACTGTATGAAAGTGATTGTACACCTTGGACTATTTGACCCATTGATATATTGTAGCCTGAGAGTTTATTGATATCTACTTCAATATTAAACTGATGACGATTACCGCCTTTAATTTCTGTAACTGCAACATTAGGAAGTCCATTAATTTTGTGCTGTATATCTTTTACTTTATCATAAAGTTCCGTTTTGCTCATAGCTTCATTTTTAGAATAAAATGCGACACTCACAACAGGAATGTCAACATCAATATCAAGAGGTTTAATAATCGGGTTCATGGCACCCTTTGGAAACATTCCTGAGTTTTGCATAATCTTGTCATATACTTTAAGGTTTGAATCCTCTTTCTTCTCCCCTATAAAAAATGCAGCATTAACAATCCCTACATTGTCCATAGCCATGCCAGAGATATGCTCAACACCTTTTACCTCTTTAAGCTTTCTCTCTAGCGGTTTAACAATTACTTTTTCTATCTCCGCTGCACTGGCTCCAGGAAGAGCGACAATAACCGTAGAGCCGCTTACTACCATTTGAGGATTCTCCTCTCTTGGCATAATCATAAGTGACAGATATCCGATGGAAAGTAAAAATATACCAAGAACAACAGTCAAAGGGTTTCGTAAAAATCCGTGAGCCAGTTTTCCGGCAATATCATTTGGTTTATAACTATTCATAACTTTTGCCTTATGGGATTACAATAGTGGCATACATACCTGGATATACCGATTTGTTATTACTTTTAAACGAAATTTTGATTTTAAAAGTATGTGTCATTGGGTTTGAGCTGGGAATAATTGCACTAACCTTGCCAATAGATTTTATATTTAAAGATGGTATGTTTACTGTAACTCTTGATCCGTGTTTAATGCGACCCAAATCAGTTTCGGCAATTTCAGCAGATATTTTTAGATTACTTAAATCTGAAAGTATAATTGCCGGCATACCGGGCATAGCCATCTCACCGACTTTAATATTTTTAGCTACGATAACACCAGAGTTTGGAGCTTGAATATTCAAGTATTTATATTGGTTCTTAACCTCTGCTAATTGTGCTTTTGCCTGTTCAACCTGTTTAGCTGCTATAATAATCATATTCGCAAGATTTTGTTCAGCAAGGGAGAGGTTTTCCACTTCAAATTTTGAAACCATATCTTTTGCTAAAAGTCTTTTATGCCGCTCTAGATTTAGTTTAACATTCGTGTATTGGTTTTGATACATTTGAAGTGAAAGTTGAGCTTGTGAAATTCCAAGTTGAACTTGAATCATAGCAGAGTCTATCTCTTTTGAATCAATAGTATAAAGAAGCTCTCCTTTTTTTACGAAGTCACCTTCAGAAACTTTAACTTCTGTCACAAAACCCATAAAACGGCTAGTAATCATCTTTTTATTATCACTGATTACGGTTCCAGAGAGCGTTATACTCTGGGCAATCAATGAAGCTCCAAGAGCTATAAGTATTAGTAATTTTTTACTGAAACCATTTAGTGGTTTCATGCATTGCAATTTATTGCTTATCATTGTTTTCTCCATTTGCTAATATTTGAAGTGCAAAAATTCTTTCATTTCGCTTGTTTCTTGCTTGTTGAAGTTGCAGAATTTTTTGAATCTGCTCAGACTGTTTGATGATTACATCACTCATTGAAGAGAGTTTCTCTCTGTATCTGCCCTCATAATTTTTGTAAATCTCATCTGCAAGAGTCAACTCTTTCTCAAGGGACTCTATATCATGATCTAAGGTCTCTATCTCGGTTCTGATTTTTTCTGTTTTAAGAGAAATTCCACTCTTTGCAAGTTGAACTTGAGTTTGAGTTTTTATAAAATCAAGACGAGATTTTTCAATATTTGCACTATCAATGCCACCATTGAAAATATTCCAAGTAAGTCTTGCTCCAACTGTGTAAGATGCATGATCAGATATATCGCCTAAAAAAGTATTATCAGCGGTTGCTACTTCTGCAAAAGCTCCTACCATAGGATAGTATGAAGCTTCTGAGAGTTTAATCATACTTTTTCTAATCTCTAAGCCTTTGTTTGCTCTTTTTATATCCAGATTAGAGTTTAAAATCTCATCATCTGAACATAATGGTATTAACAAGTCAGAAGCCGGTGCCTCTATATCTGTGGTTTTTTGATTTAGCAAAAAACTTATGTAGTGATATAGAAGTTTTTGATTT
>DAOVJL010000242.1 GCA_030673275.1 Sulfurimonas sp. | reverse complement strand
TCCCAAACACCACCGGCAGCAATAACCGGAATATCTCCCCAGTTTTTAGCTTCTTCTACAACAGGACCTACTATATTTTCCAATTGGTTTTCTTCTAGCTTACACTGTTCATATGTAAAACCTTGATGTCCACCACTTTTTGGACCCTCAACAACCACAGCATCTGGAAGTCTGTCATATCTTTTTTGCCAACGTTTACAGATAATTTTAAGAGCTTTTGGTGAAGATACAATAGGAACGAGTGCAACATCAGAGAAACCTTCAGTAAACTCAGGCATATTAGTTGGAAGTCCAGCTCCTGTAATTATAATATCAGCCCCAGATTCACAAGCATCTTTTACTACGCGACCGTAATCATTCATAGCATATAAAATATTTACTGCAAGTGGTTTGTCACCACATATTTTTCTTGCATTTTTAATTATCTTATTTAAGCCCTCAGGTGAGTAGAAATTTGCTTCGCTTAGTGGTCTGTCTGAAACTAGTTTTTTTGCATATGCTTTATCTTCATAGTAGCCGGTACCAACTGCACTTACAACACCTAGTCCACCCTCTTTAGATACATTGCCGGCAAGTCCATCCCAAGAGATACCAACGCCCATACCACCTTGAACTATAGGCTTTTGTATTGTGTATTTACCGATTTTTAATGACTTAAAACTCATCTAATTCACCTTTAACTTTGCAAACTTTCTTTTTCCAACTTGGAGTATATACTCTCCAGCTTGTAATTGTAACTGAATATCAGATATTTTTTCTTGATTTATTTTAACAGCACCTTGCTTAATATCTCTTCTAGCTTGAGAAGTTGATGGCTCAATATTACAATCTACCAATGCTTGAGCTATCCAAATCTCTCCATCGCAAGAAAATTCTTCAATATCTGTAGGGATTTGATTTTTTGAATGAACTTTATCAAACTCAGATTTGGCATCTTTAGCTAATTCATCAGAATGAAATCTTGCTGTTATTTCTAAAGCTAATTCCTCTTTGACTTTTTTCGGGTGAAGAGAACCATCTTCTACGCCAGATTTAAGCTGTTCGATCTCATCTAAAGATTTTGAACTTAAAAGCTCATAGTATCTCCACATAAGTTCATCAGAGATACTTAAAACTTTTCCAAACATGTCATTTGGTTCATCAGCAACACCAATATAATTGTTTAAAGATTTACTCATCTTCTGAACACCGTCAAGACCTTCTAAAATAGGCATCATCAATACCGACTGCTCTTTTCCTATCTCATAAGCACGTTGAAGATGACGACCCATTAAAAGATTAAATTTCTGGTCCGTTCCACCTATCTCAATATCACTTTTAAGGTGAACACTGTCATAACCTTGGAGCAGTGGATAGATAAACTCACTGATAGATATTGATGTTCCGCTTTTGTATCTCTTGTCAAAATCATCACGCTCTAGCATTCTAGCTACATTATAAGTTGTTGTAAGAGAAAGCATACCGGCAGCACCTAACGGATTTATCCACTCAGAGTTAAATACTACTTCTGTCTTAGACTCATCTAGAATTTTAAATACTTGTTCTTTATAACTTTTTGAATTTTCTATAATATCTGTTGCACTTAAAGTTTTTCTTGTAGCACTTTTTCCTGTTGGATCACCTATTTGAGCTGTAAAATCACCAATAAGAAACTGTATTTTTGCACCATATTTTTGAAAAGTTGCAAGTTTATGCAGAAGCACTGTATGTCCAAGATGCAGATCAGGGGCAGTAGGATCAAAACCAGCTTTTACAGTATATGTTTTATCCTCATCAAAATATGCTTTTAACAGTTTCTCAATTCTCTCACTGTCAATAACTTCAGCACTACCTCTGTTTATTTCTCTTAAAGCTTCTTGTAACATATGTATATATTTCCTATTTTATTCATTTTGCGTAACAAATCATCTATACGCATCATCTGTACGGATGAGTTGTATAACTTTTATTTTTTGCTCTATTTTAGCACGAAGTGAATTAATATCTGCTTCCTTAGACTCAAATCCAAGTTCACAATACCTTGTAGATTCACTTTTATTTTTCCCTAATTCAATTGAATTTATATCTATTTTTAGTTTTGCTAAAAAATTTAAAAATTCTGCTAACGTACCAACACCACTGTGAAGTGAAACTATCATATTATATTCATAGATATTTAACTTTTCCCATCTAACAAAAACCATAGGCTCTTTCGCATCAAGTTTCTTTGCAGCACTTTTACACATTTTATGATGCACATGTGCTTTACCTTTATCTAAAAAAGCCATTATCTGATCACCGGTTTTTGGATGACAACAGTAATCAAAAACTACATCATTTACATTCAGTGTACTATATATCTCTAAACCTCTAAGACTATACTGCTTAAGTTTAAACCTATGACGAGAGAGGAATCTTTTAAAACGGTTAGTTTGGCTTATATCTACTATATATTTATGGATTACATCACGAAAATGTTCTATATCAGTAGGAATAGTGGCTTTTTTCTCACTACTATAATTACTGAACCACTCTACCACTCTTGAATTGTTTAAGTTCATGGCAGTTGCTACAATATTTAATAGGCTCAATGGGATGAGAACCTTCCAGCCCAAGTCCATCAACTGGTCATAACGAAAACGTGGATATGTCCAGCGAACGAGGATCTGGAACCAGCAAAAAAAGAAGACTGTGAGATTAAAGGCCAGGACCTGGAATGCCACAAC
>DAOVJL010000107.1 GCA_030673275.1 Sulfurimonas sp. | reverse complement strand
GAAAACAAAGAACTAAGCGAAAAAACAACTACCCAATATCCTTTTATCCTTCTAACCGGCAGAACAAGAGACCAATGGCACAGTGGAATAAAAACAACTTTACCGCCATTTTTACAAAAATATAAAGAGTTGAATTTTTGTGAAATACATCCGTCAGATGCTGACATGTTAAATATAAAAGATGGTGAAGAGGTTAAAGTTCTCTCAATAAGAGGTACGTTGATTACAAAAATATTAATAACTGACAATATAAGAGAAAAAACAATATTTATCCCGATTAGTAATCGTGAAGTAAATTATCTTACAAATGATTTATTTGACAAAGAATCTTACCAGCCAGACTATAATCATAATGCTGTGAGAATAGAAAAAATTACTATTGTATAAAAAATAATCATAAAATTGCATATTTATGCCCATAAAATAGCTATCCTTATATTAAGATAATAATTGGAGCTTTAAAATGGTAGAGTTACAAAAAGCTTATAATGCAAGAGCAAAAAAAGTTAACAAAATTGAAAAGATTAAAGAGTTAAAAAGTCCAAAGGAGGCTTGGGATAAGTTAGAAAAGTATGCGCAAGATGGATATAAATCCATTCCTGATGAAGATAAAAAGTACTTTTTAAAATGTTTTGGAATATATGATAAAGACTCTGTTACACCGCAAAAGTTTATGATACGGGTTCGTATTCCCGGCGGATATTTAAATGCAAAACAAGCGAAAGCTTTGGGAGAGATAGCACAAGAGTATGGACAAAATTATATTGATATTACAACAAGAGCACAGATAGAGTTTAGATACTTGGATATAAAAGACTTACCGGCAGTTTTTAAAAAAATGGCCAGTGTTGGTATTGATGCCTATCAGACAGGTGTAGATAATTTTAGAAATATACTTAATGACCCGCTTGACAGTTATGGTTTTGATAATGTTTTAGCATCGCAAAAATTGCTGGAGAGACTTCAAAGTAAGTTTTTGCATAATCCTGAGTGGATATCTGCACTTCCTAGAAAATTTAACACTGCTATAACAGGTTCAATATCAAACAGATGTAATGTCTTTGGACACGATTGCTGTTTTGTTTTAGCCCAAAAGGATGGTGCTTATGGTTATAACATGTACCTTGGCGGTAAAGTTGGAAAAATTGCCAAGAGTGCAGATATATTCCTTTCATCTGCTGATGAGGTTGAGAAAGCATATGAGTCAATAATAGATATATTTAAAAGATTTGGTTTTAGGGATAACAGAAATAAAAACAGACTACATTTTCTAATAGATGCAGTAGGTATAGATAAAATATCAACAGCAATAAGGCAAAATGCTAAATTTAATTTTGCAAAAGCCGGTGAGACAATGACAAAACTTGATTTTAATGATCCTGACCATGGAAAAGTCCAACTTCGTGATGGGACTTTTGCAGTTCATATGGTGGTTCCAGGCGGTATTTTTAGTGGAGCAGATTTAGTGGCTGTTGCAGATTTAAGTGAAAAATTTGGAAATTCTGAGATTAGATTTGATATAGAACAGAGCCTTTATATACTTGGTGTAAAAGATGTAGATTTATTACTATCTGAGGATATATTTCAAAAGTACAAAAGTGTAGATACGCCATACAAAAACCATTTAGTTGCTTGTGCAGGCACGCAACATTGCTCATTTGGTGTAATTGAAAATAAATCAGATGCTATAAAAATGGCTGAGTATTTACAAGACAAAGTTCCGTTGGTTAAGAGTAGAGTTAGAATGTACTGGTCAGCATGTGTAAAAGGGTGTGGAATTCATGGCTTGGGCGATATTGGCTTTGAAGGGTGCAAAACAAAAGGAACCCACAACCAAGGAGGGCAAGCCGGAGAGACTGAGGGAGGTGTTCATATCTCTCTTGGTGGGAAGTTAACTAGCGAAGGTATTGAAGGATATACTGTTATAAAATCAGCACCGCTTAGATATGCTTCGTTTTATGTTGAAACTTTAATGTTGGAGTATAAAAAAAATAGAAAAATAGATGAAACTTTCGAAGCATTTCATGATAGAGTTTTAAAACTTTATACTCCAGCAGCTATCGGTTTTATGATGAAACTTGGTGCATATTTAAGAGAGAAAGAGATTGGTGTAAATATAGGTTTTAGCACTAATGTTGTAACAGGCAAGAATGAGGAGTTTGAACTGTTTACTTTAGGTCGTAAACTTTACTACAAACTTACAAATAATGAACCATACTCTGCTTATGACAGATTTACGAATGTTTTAAAAAATGAAAAAATGAAAAATATACGAGATATAGTACCAAGTATCGATGAAAACATAGCAATGATGTTAGACAATATACTTGACTCAAAATCGCAAAACAGAGCAGTTGTTTTTTCTGAAATAACAGATTTTATTTTACTTTAAATCTTCTTTATAATTTTTTCAAAGCAAAACAAAAGCCAATTTTAAGTACAATTCGCGGATTATGACAAAGGAATTTCATGGCTAACAAACGAGTATTAGTTAAGTTTTCAGGTGAAGCATTAGCAGGTGAAGCAGGTCATGGAATTGACACACAGATTTTAAACTATATTTCTCAAGAGATTAAGTCATTAGTGGATGCTGGTATCGAAGTTGGAATAGTAATCGGTGGTGGTAATATTATTCGTGGTGTAACAGCTGCTCAAGATGGAATTATTAAAAGAACTTCTGGTGATTACATGGGTATGCTTGCCACAGTTATTAATGGTGTTGCTATGCAGGAAGCTTGTGAACATGCAGGACTTCAAGTTCGTATGCAGACAGCTATTAAAATGGAGCAGATAGCAGAGCCATATATAAATCGTCGTGCAGTTCGTCATTTAGAAAAAGGTCGTGTTGTTATTTTTGCAGCAGGAACTGGAAATCCATACTTTACAACAGATACAGCTGCAACACTTAGAGCAGTTGAGATTGGGGCGGAAGTAATCATTAAAGCTACTAAAGTTGATGGTGTCTATGACAAAGACCCTAATAAATTTAATGATGCAGTTAAACTACCAGAACTTACCTATGAAGAGGCACTAAGCGACAATATTAAAGTTATGGATGATACATCAATAGCACTGGCTAAAGATAATTCACTTCCAATAATCGTATGCGATATGTTTACAAAAGGTAACCTTTTGGATATATTAAATGGTAATATGGAGAACTGTTCAATAGTTAAGTAGTTAAACTTTAGTCGCCACAGCGGCGCCAGCGGAGTAAAGGGAATCAGCGTGCCCCCTTGTGGGTATACTTTCCTTTACGGGACAATATATGAAAAGGAAAAGAAATGAAAGTAGAAGTATTAACAGCAAAAATTTTAGAGAATAATCCAAGCATGGATCGTTATCAGTTAGCAATTGCAGTTTCCAAAAGAACAGATGAACTTTTAAATGGTGCAATAAGTAAATTAAGTGTTTCTAAAAATGTTAAAGCTGCGGATTTAGCTTTAATGGAGATAGCTGAGGGCCTTATAACTATTAAAGGCTTTGTTGATATAGAGAAGTAATATATTGAGCTTGAGTCAAGTAGATATTGAAAAAGTTAAGCATCTACGTGATGTTGACTCGGCTATAAATTATCTTTTCTCACAAATCAATCCAAGTGATGCTCTGTATAAAGCATTAGAATACTCTAAAAAAGCTCACGAAAACCAGTTTCGAAAAAGTGGGCTTCCCTACATAATTCACCCTATTTTAGTTGCTAGTATTGTTTCTTCTATAACCAATGATGAATCTATGGCAATAGCAGCACTTCTTCATGATATAGTGGAAGATACTGAGGTTAGTATTGATGAGATCAAAGAACTTTTTGGATCTGATGTAGCACACTTGGTAGAGGGTCTTACAAAGATTGATATGATTAGAGATTCTGAACTGATTCCATCTACTTCAAATGACCGATTAGTTGTTTCCGCACTATCATTTAGAAAAATGCTTTTAGCAAGTATAGAAGATGTTAGGGTTTTGGTAGTAAAGCTTTGTGACAGACTTCATAATATGCTTACTCTTGATGCACTGCCAGATCATAAACAACAACGGATTGCAGAAGAGACACTTGTCGTTTATGGACCAATTGCTCATCGTCTTGGTATCTCTTTTTTGAAAAATATATTAGAAGACTTGAGCTTCTCATATCTTTTTAAAGAAGAAAAACATCATATAGACAATTATCTTGATACAAACTATCATGCAATTGAGATGAAACTAGATGAATTTAAAGAATCAATTCATAAACTTTTATCTAAAAATGGATTTTGTGAAGATGATTTTGAGATAATTTCTCGTGTAAAACACCGCTACTCTATTTATCTCAAAATGCAGAGAAAAGGTGTAGGTATAGAAGAGATTTTAGACCTTTTAGCAGTTAGAATATTAACGGATGATCCAGTTGCATGCTATAAAATTTTAGGACTTATTCATCTGCATTTTCAACCACTTAGTTCACGATTTAAAGATTATATAGCAGTTGCTAAAGATAATGGTTACCAAACTCTTCATACTACTGTTTTTTACAATACTGCTATTTTTGAAGTTCAAATAAGAACTCGTGACATGCATAAAACAGCTGAGCTTGGAGTTGCCGCGCACTGGAAGTATAAGAGTGGTGGAAACAATAGTATTAAGCTGGATTGGTTAAATAATTTAGGTTATCAAAATGAATCTGTAGAAGATTTTTATGATTTGATTAAAAATGATTTATATAGTGAAGATATATCTGTTTTTTCCCCTACCGGACAAGCTTTTACTCTTCCTCGCGGTGCAGTTGTACTTGATTTTGCTTATGCAGTACATACACATGTGGGTAATAAAGCAAAATCGGCACTTGTAAATAAGACGAAAGCACCATTGCTAAGCGAGCTTCATAATGGAGATATTGTTAAAATAACGGTTAATGATAAAAAGATTACTAGGTGTAGTTGGATAGATGCTGTTAAAACATCCAAAGCTAAATCAAATATGAGACATAATTGTAACTCTAGGATTAGAGAGATAGATGCAAAAACCAGTATAAATATTGTAGCAACTGCTATGAACTTAAATAATTCAAGAGTGGTAGAGTGGTTTGATGATAATAGCTATGAAAAAAAATTCACTATTCCTACTGATATAGAACATTTTCGTGATGTAATTCATAAATATATAGTAGATATAAGCCAAACTAACCGTTTTAAAAGATTCCTTTCTCGTCATAGGTTTAAGCTTAAGCAGTATAGTCTTAGAGGTTTAGAGATATATAGTACACTGAATGTAAATGATG
>DAOVJL010000209.1 GCA_030673275.1 Sulfurimonas sp. | reverse complement strand
ATTTAATAGATGTAAAAGCTTTGAATACTCTGCCACTCTTTTTACATGGTTTCCAGTCTCCATACTTCTCGTCTCACTGATAGTACCCATAGTGAGAATAACATCTTTTTGTGTGTCTACTATTTCCCGTTCAAGTTTTTTAGATTGAGTTATATCAGTAATTGTTCCAACAATAATTAATGGGTCACCTTTTTTGTTATACTTAATAACTTCAGCACTTGATCTAACATACATCTTAGTGTTGTCAAAAAGAAATAGACGATACTCAAAAAACACCATTTCTTTTGAAGTTTTAGCCAATTCAAAACCATTATTGACAATTTCTACATCATCTGGATGTATAAATATCATGAAAGTATCCATAGTCGGTTTAAACTTTTCTTTATCTACTTGCAGAAGTTTATAATGTTCATCTGACCATAAAATAACATTGTCTTCTATATAGTACTCGTAACTACCAGAACTAGTATTTTCCTGTGCCCTATTTAGTACTTTTTTGGATTCTATAAGCTCACGCAACATGATATAAGACAATAAGATGATTATTAAAATTATGATTAATATGACAGCTTGAATTATTAACTCACGAGAGAGATCATTATTATTACTGTTTATCAATACTTTTAAGTCATATGCAATTTGGTCTTCAACTTCTTTTAGTGAATTAATTTTCTGTGTTGAGTGTTTGAACCAATCAGATTGCGAACCATGCATGTTGCCGGTCAGTTTATCTAGAGCTTCTATGGCAAAAGTATCATTAACCTTAACTATTTTATCTAATGCAGAAACAGCTAAGCCATCTTGAAAAGATTTAGTTATTTTTGGTAGTTTTTGCATATATATAGCAAATGTATCTTCAAGAACTTTAAGCTGTTTCATCTCTTGAGCAGTAACACCTTTAATTGCTTTATAATTATCAATAGCAGCCAGTAATTGAACATATTGATTTTGAGCATCCGTAGCATATTTTTCTATTTTTCGAATTGTATAATTTTTAAAATTATGAATAAATCCTCCATACCCCAAAAGCTGTCTAATTTGAGATACTACCTCATTTTTTTCATGTTTAATATATATTTGATTTTTTGTTTTAGCAACTTCTTTAAAACTATTTGTAGCCATTTTACTAGCAAGCAGATCAATATGCTTTTGTTGCGCCAAGCTTTTAAAGTATGTTATATAAATATTTTGAGCAGAGACTAGTGTTTCAAGCATATGAAAATCATTGTTAGATAATTTATCTTTCACTAATACTCTACTAATAAGCGCTCGCTCAATTCCAGCCTTTTCTTTTGCTTTCATAAGCGTGATATATGATTGTGCTAAAGGTGTCATATCTTTACTGCGATTGATAGAAATAATTTGTTCATTTAGATTTAATAAAATATTTATTTGCTTTGTATAATAGTTCATAATTTTATATGCTGATAATTTAGAATTATCGATATTTACTCTATAAGAATCTATAGTTACTAAAAAAGATTTAGCGAATTGTTTAAAATGAAGTTTAGATTTACAATAATCGAAATTATTTACAAAGGCTTCTAGGTGTTGGATTTCTTTATCGGTTTTATTTCTTTGTTGTTTAAGCTCGCTAGAGAAACTTTTGCCTTTTGAAGACACAAAAGCACTGCTGTAACCCCTCTCTTTTTGCAGTTCATGAATCAATCCACTGGAGATTATAGAGAACTGCATAGATTTGCTAGCTCTGTTTAACTCCTGCTTTTCCTCAAATTTATTTAAGCCAGAATATACAGAATAAGTTAATAATATAATTAATGGCAGTATCAATAATTTTGGTATGTTGTCTCTTAGATATACAATTTTCATGTGATAATTATATCAATTTTTTTGATAATAAATATTAAATTATAGTGATTTTACATATTAAACTAAAAAATGGGTAATTTATAGATATTTCGTATTGTTTTGAGTATGGTAGAAAAATTTAGGGAAAGAGTGTGCTGCAGCATATGAGAGTGTAACGACGCAGAAGTTGCGTCGCTATTTTGTTGTTTATTTTTATTTAACCATTGCAGTTAGTTCATCTTTGCTAACTTTATTGAAGTTAAGATATTTATAAACATCATCAGTCATCTCTGGAGTGATTTTATTTGCTACGATAGCTAAGTACTCAGCAGCAGTTGGAAGTGCACCTTTAAGTGCTACAACAGCAGAGAGTTCAGCAGATCCAAGATAAACTTGAGAACCTTTTCCTAGTCTGTTATCGAAGTTTCTAGTTGAAGTTGAGAATACCCATGCATTCTGTGCAACAGCAGCTTGGTTACCCATACATAAAGAACAACCTGGAATCTCTGTTCTAGCTCCAGCCATACCAAATACAGAATAGTAACCCTCTTCTTGAAGAGTTTTCTCATCCATTTTAGTTGGAGGACAGATCCACAGTTTATTTTTAACTGCACCCTCACCTCTTAGAATTTCACCAGCTGCACGGAAAAGACCGATGTTAGTCATACATGAACCAACAAATACTTCATCAATTTCAGTACGCAAACCAGCTGCATGGATTTCAGTTAAAGTTTTAACATCATCTGGATCATTTGGACAAGCAAGTATTGGCTCTTTGATTTCATTCAAGTCAATATTGATAGTTGCGATATATTTCGCATCACTATCAGCTACCATTAACTCTCCGTTTTTAACCCATTCTTTCATCTTATCAGCACGTCTTTGAAGTGTAGCTGCATCAGAATAACCTTGAGCAATTAACTCTTCAATTAAAACGATATTTGACTCTAAATACTCAACTACCGGCTCTCTGTTTAACTTAACTGTACAAGCAGCTGAACTTCTCTCAGCAGATGCATCTGAAAGCTCAAATGCTTGCTCACATTTAAGATCCTCTAAACCTTCAATTTCTACAACAGTTCCGGCAAAAATATTCTTTTTACCTTTCTTCTCAACTGTTAACAGACCATCTTTGATAGCTTGATGAGGGATAGCATTAACTAAATCTCTTAGTGTGATTCCTGGTTGTAATTCACCAGAAAATTTAACTAAAACAGACTCAGGAACAGTTAAAGGCATCATACCTGTAACTCCTGCAAATGCAACAAGACCAGAACCAGCTGGGAAAGAGATACCAAT
>DAOVJL010000147.1 GCA_030673275.1 Sulfurimonas sp. | reverse complement strand
TTTGTAATTAATAATAAAAATACAAATTACTTTTAAGTTATATATGATAAAGTAAGTATAAAATTTTATTATATGTGGAGAAGTGGCTTGTTAAAGTTGGATGGGTGTTTAGATAAATTAAGAAATCTATATATAAACAGTAATGAAAGTGAAAAAAATAAAATCCTTCAATCACTACAAAAACTATCGTCTATGGATGAATTTGCCCTTAGTGTTGAAAGTATGGATGCGCATACACGACTGCCAAATAGGGAATCCCTTTTATATGATATTGACTCATTAGAGGGAGAAGCTATGCTGATGTTTCTTCATAATAATCAAATTGGTGCACTAAAAGAGCTTCACGGAATAGAAGTAGTAAAAAAAATTATTTTGGATAAAGCTTCTAAATTGGAAAAAGCTACATCTGGTTTAGATGCAACTCTTTATAGTATTAATTTACAAAAATTTGCTATATTAGTAAAGAAAAAATCACAATTTGATAAATATTTGTCAATTCTTCAGTACACAATCCTTAATAACATAGAATATGATAGTTATAAGCTCGATGATCATACTACAATCATATCTGATTTTACAGTTGGGATAGCACAGGAAAAAGAGTATTTATTCCATCGCGCAAATGTTGCACTTCAAGAAGCCAGACTATCCAAGCAAAAGAGCAAGATGTTTAAGAGTGATGAACACTCTAAATCGTTAAATAAAACAGCACTGCAAAGACTTGATGTATATAAAAATGCTCTTCATAGTGGAAGTATTATTCCCTATTTCCAACCAATTTTTAATGCCAAAGACAATACGATTATGAAGTATGAAGCATTGGCAAGAGTTCTAGCAGATAATGGAGAAATAATATTACCACATTATTTTTTAAATTCTGCTATTGAAGATAATACCTTCGAGTTCTTCACAAGGCAAATGCTGCAAAAAGTCTTCAATATTTATTCTAAAGTAGATGCAGAAATCTCTTTTAATTTAACATATGACAATATCAGTTCTGATAGTATGGTTAGTTATATTAAAAATAGACTAGATAAGTATGGTGGAGATAGAATTACATTTGAGATAGTTGAAACAGAAGAGATACAGGACTACGCTGTTCTTGAAGCGTTTATAGTAATGGTCAAAGAGTATGGCGCAAAAGTTTCAATTGATGATTTTGGATCAGGATATTCAAATTTTACAAATATTATCAGATTAAATGTTGATTTTATAAAAATAGATGGTAGTTTGATAAGAGAACTGTTGAGTGATGGAAAAGCGCGTCATATGGTAGAAGCCATAATAATATATTCAAAAAATATAAATGTTGAAACTATCGCTGAGTTTGTAAGTTCTAAAGAGCTCTCTGATGAAGTTAAGAGAATAGGTATTGACTATATACAAGGCTATTATCATGGTGAACCAAAAAGTGCCGAATATTACGGGTTAGTATAAATTATTTAATTTTAATTGCTTTTTTAGTATAATCGCGTAATTATATTATGAAGTGAACTTAATGAGTAAAAAAGATTTATATCGTCCTAATGTTGCTATGATTATAGTATCAAACAATTATCCGCAAAAAAAAGAGATTTTTTTAGCACAGAGAAATGATTTGTCTGATGTTTGGCAATTTCCTCAAGGTGGAATTGACGATGGTGAAGAAGTGTACGAAGCACTTTTTCGTGAACTTGAAGAGGAAATAGGCACTGATAAAGTTGATGTGATTGCTGAGTATCCCCAATGGATATCTTATGATTTTCCTCCTAAAATTGCTAAAAATATGAAACCGTATATTGGGCAAAAGCAGAAATATTTTTTAGTTAAGTTAAAAAAGAGTGCAAAGATAAATATTCAGACTAAGCACCCTGAATTTAGTGACTACAAATTTGTTGGTGTAGATGAAGCTTTAGCCACAAGTGCTAGTTTTAAAAAAGATGTATACGAAACAGCAATAAATTATTTTAAAAATGAGGGTCTACTGTAGATGTTAATCGTTCAAAAATTTGGTGGAACAAGTGTTGGTGATTTAGATCGCATTCAAAATGTGGCAAATCGTGTTAGTGCAACAAAAAAAGCTGGTAATGATGTAGTAGTGGTAGTATCTGCTATGAGCGGAGAAACAAACAAACTCGTACGGTATGCTGAGCATTTTTCAGCTAATCCTTCACGCGCAGAGATGGATATGTTACTTAGTTCAGGAGAGAGAGTAACAGCTTCACTCCTTTCAATCGCTCTTAATGAGATGGGCTTTGATGCAGTTGCTATGACCGGACGCAAAGCGGGGATAGTTACAGATGGACATCATACAAAAGCTCGTATAGAAGATATAAATCCAGAAGTTATGAATGCGGCTGTAAAAGAGGGTAAGATTATTGTGGTTGCCGGTTTTCAAGGTGTAAATGAGAATGGTGATGTTACAACTCTTGGTCGTGGTGGAAGTGATTTGTCTGCTGTAGCGATTGCTGGAGCAATTAAAGCAGATTTGTGTGAGATATATACAGATGTAAGCGGTATTTTTACAACTGACCCTCGTATTGAGCCAAAAGCTAAAAAACTTAATCAAATATCATATGATGAGATGTTAGAGCTTGCTTCTTTGGGTGCAAAAGTACTCCAAAACCGCTCTGTAGAATTAGCAAAAAAATTAAATGTAAATCTAGTAACAAGAACAAGCTTTTCAGATGAAGAGGGAACATTAATAACTAAGGAAGAAAATATTATGGAAGCACCATTAGTAAGCGGAATCGCATTAGATAAAAATCAAGCTCGTATATCTTTGATGGGTGTTAAAGATAGACCTGGTATTGCATCTGATATTTTTACTAAATTATCAGATAGTGATGTAAATATAGATATGATTATTCAAAATAAAGCTCATGACGGTACTACAAATATTGACTTTACAGTTCCTGTTGGTGATCTAAATGATGCAAAAAATATTGTTGATGCTTTTGTAGCAAGTGGCGATATTGAGGCTGATTCATATAACGAAAAGATATGTAAGGTCTCTGTTGTTGGTGTTGGAATGAAGTCTCATTCCGGTGTTGCTGCAAAAGCATTTTCAACAATGGCAAAAGAAAATATAAATATAAATATGATTTCAACTTCAGAGATAAAAATCTCAATGGCGATAGATGAAGAATATGCAGAGTTAGCTGTTAGAAGCCTTCATAACGCATATGAGTTAGACAAGTAGCAAGTGATGTCTGATTTTGCACAATGGAGCCTAGATGCTATTAGAGAAGAAGATGGTAGCTTTAGTTGGTTGGAAGAGCAAAGATTTGACTGGACTACAACTACTTCACAAGCACTAGAGCAGATTTTAAACGGAAAAACTGTCATCTTAATTACAGATGAGAAGAGAAAATGGCTGGAGAGTTATATCCTTGGCTCTATAAACAGCGCAAAATTAGAACGCCCGCTACTTCCAATTGTCAGTATAGATTGTATGTATAAACATTATGACACTGTAAGCGGTGGAGAGATGATTGATATTGTTGAAGATATGATTTCACTCTCACATAAAGAGGATTACTTCTTTTGGTATATTGGTAAGGGTGATGATAAAAGAGCAGATATTGCAAAGAGAAAAGATACAAGTTATTTTTGGATTTTTGATGAAGAGTATCTAAATGCATTTAATCTAAAATCTTATGATAAATCACTAGATATAAAACTGCTGCAACTTTATCGTATTTTTGATGCATCTTTAAATGCAGCAATGTTTGGAGAGGTAGATGTTGGTTCATGAGAGCAAAAGAAGTCATATTTTAATCTCAACGGAGATAGAATCTGAATTTGAAAGACTCTCTAACGAGCTAAAACCACATAGAGTTGTTGGTTTTATAGAGGATGATTTTAAAATAGAACATGCCAAGGCTGTTGTTGCAGAATCTTATATAAGTGAATCCCAGACTAAATATATAGTTATCGGTTCTAACAGTTTTACTAATGTATCTCAAAACTCACTTTTAAAAGTTTTAGAAGAGCCTCCGACAAATATAAAATTTATAATTATTTCACCTACAAAATCAAACCTGCTTCCTACTGTTCGCTCAAGATTACCAAT
>DAOVJL010000193.1 GCA_030673275.1 Sulfurimonas sp. | reverse complement strand
CCTTAGTGATGTTATAAACGCATTTTAACATAATATTTTTAACCACTTGTTAAAACTAATAAAAATTTTATTATTTAATAAAATAAGCTTATCATAGTATAATCTCACTCTTAAAATTTCTGTAGGAGTTGATATTTGCCACTTTCCCGTCTAAATCAAGAACAGTATAGCGCTGCAACTTCTACAGAGAAACAAAACCTTATTATTGCTTCTGCGGGAACAGGAAAAACATCTACAATAGTTGGTCGTATAGCTTATCTATTAGGCTCAGGTGTAAAACCGCAAGAGATTTTACTTCTTACTTTTACAAACAAAGCAGCTGCAGAGATGATTGCTCGTGTTGGAGAGTTTTTTGGTCAAGATGTCGCATCCAAGATTGATGCCGGAACTTTTCATGCAGTTAGTTACAGATGGCTTAAAAAGCAGGATAGAAAAGTGGTATTAAAGCAACAACGTGAGCTAAAAACTCTTTTTAGAAGTGTCTTTGAAAAGCGTTCTTTTGATCATATAGGTGCAGAAATCATACCTTATGGCGGAAATTATCTTTATGACTTATACTCTTTTTATCAAAATACAGAGTTAGAGAACAGTTTTGAAAACTGGGTGGTTGAGACTTATCCTGAACACGAACTGTTTGCTATGATTTATGCAGATATTGTTGATGAGTTTGAGAAATTAAAAAAAGAGTACGGTTTTGTAAATTTTAATGACTTACTCCTTAACTTTAGAGAGATATGTAAAACAAAAGAGTTGGGCTATAAAGAAGTACTTGTAGATGAGTATCAAGATACAAATGCTCTTCAAGGGACGCTTATAGATGCAATGAAACCGCCGTCACTTTTTTGTGTTGGCGATTATGATCAAAGTATTTATGCTTTTAATGGTGCAGATATCTCTATAATCGGTTCATTTTCTACAAAATTTACAGATGCTAAAGTACATACACTTACAAAAAATTATCGCTCAACCATGCCAATACTATCTCTAGCTACTAAAGTTATTGAGCATAATGAAAGAATCTATCCAAAACAGTTAGAAGTTACGAGAAATCACGACTCTGAGATGCCAAAACTTCTTGCATATGATGAGCTTTTTGATCAGTACCATGCAATGGCAGCTCAGATAAGAGACAGCCAAACACCAAGAGAAGAGATAGCAGTTATATTTAGAAATAATTCATCAGCTGATGGTATTGAGGTAGGGCTCCGTGAACTGGGAATTCCATGTAAAAGAAAGGGCGGGACAAGCTTTTTTGATTCGCGAGAGGTTAAAGCAGTACTGGATTTTTATACACTGCTTGTAAATGAGTCAGATATGATGTCTTTTATACACCTTTTTGAATTTGTTCGTGGCATAGGAAGTGCAACGGCAAAAGAGCTTTACATTGCTCTTAAGACATTAGGTCATGGAAGTATATTTTATGGTCTTTATGCACCGGATGAGTCTATAAAGAATCCTTTTGAGAAGAGAAAACTAAATCATCAGTTAGGTCTTTTTGATGATTTTTTAGAACTAGGTTCAGTAGGAAAGTATGCAAAGCTTGGATTTGAAGCTAAGTTTATGAAAAATCCAATTTTAAAGCATCCAAAACTTACAAAAGATTCAGCTACATTTTTACATGATTTTTACCTTCTCTACCGTGATTTAAAAGGTGTTAAACAGCCTAGAACTATTGTAAAAAAAATAGCTGTTTCTGCTGTATATAAATATATATCAGAAATCTTAGCAAATAAAAGAGCACAGCTTAAAGATGGGACAATAGATGAGAAACAAAAAACTGAATCACTATCAAATATCAGTAGAAAGATGCTTTTACTCGAAGAACTTTCAAAGCCATACAGCGAGCATGACAGATTTTTGAATGCTATGATTTTAGGTGCATCTGATTTAACGCAAGGTGAGGGTGTAAATCTTCTAAGTGTTCATGCTTCAAAAGGTTTAGAGTATAAAGAGGTATATGTTGTTGATTTGATGGATGGAAGATTTCCAAACAGAAAGCTTATGCAAAGAGGTGGCTCACTTGATGAAGAGAGGCGTTTGTTTTATGTAGCAGTTACAAGGGCAAAAGATATTCTCTATTTAAGCTTTGCAAAGTATGATAAGATCAAAAAGATTAACTTCATGCCATCACAATTTTTGTATGAGGCAGGTTTAGTTCCTAAAGATGAAGCATACAGAGCTTTAGTTTTAAAAGAGATGGATAAGGAAGAAGATTAAACCTCTTTTCTTAATCTTCTAACCTCGACAAAGTAAGTATTTCCCAAGTAAATTACATAAAAAATAGCTACAAAAAATACAACAAACGGTATAAATGAAATAATGTAAAGCAGTAAAGTTTTAATTCTTATATTGTTTTTGCTAAAGTATTTTATCTGTTTGTCTTCTTCCTTTGTACATAAATTTGAAGATACATCAAATGTCAACATCTTATGAAAAAAGTAGTAAAGCGGAAAATTAAAAGCTATTATATTTAGCAGCGGTATAAAATAAAATGGAACAAGCAGTATAAACAGCACAATCATAACCACTGTCCATTTTATAATGGAAAACAGGACTTCTAATATATTTGAGTGTCCTATCATCTCCACATCTCTATAGTGTCTTTTTTGAAGCTCTTTCATGACCACAGGAGTTAAAAATCCTATAACGATAATCGCTATAAATATAGAAGCATGCAGAGTTAAAAAACCGCCAATAGCGTAGATGAGAAATGTTGCTATCCAAGAGGTCACTGCAAAACTCATTAAGTACTGTATGATTTCTAAACCTTGAAGTTTAGCCGTTATACTCTCTGTATGCGGTATGCCATTTTCTACTGTTGTTTGAGTACTCTGCACATCTAAAGTGGCTAAACTCTCAACCCCAATACCTGCTATAACAAAAAAGATTATATACATAAGTATTAATGTAACTATAAAAGGAAGCAGGGCATATTTAAGCATCTTTGGAGTAAAAAAATCCTTTATGCTCAGCAGTAGTATATTTTTATCTTTCATTTTTTACTCCATAGTTTTTGATTTAGTTATATTTTTTGCAGCGAGATATCCACTTGCCCACGCAAATGCAAAGTTATATCCGCCACGACGACCTACAACGTCTAAAACCTCTCCGCAAAAGTAAAGGTTCTTCTGTTTTAGTGATTCCATAGTTTTAGGGTTTACCTCAGTTGTGTCTACTCCGCCGCCACTGACTTCTGCATGTCTAAACCCATGAGTATCGCTGACTTCAAAGCGCCAGTTTAACAT
>DAOVJL010000043.1 GCA_030673275.1 Sulfurimonas sp. | reverse complement strand
TTAAAGAGAGCAGATGAAGTCTATAATGAGCGTTATACTTTCAATACTATGATTGCCGGTGTTATGGAGGCTATGAATGCTCTCAATACTCAAGATAACAGTGATGTGTGGAGTGAAGGTTACTGGATATTATCTTCAATCATGGAGCCTGTTATTCCACATGTATGCTGGCAGATAAGCAGTGAATACTTTTCATTGAATAATTTGACATCTCAGAGAGTTTTAGAAGAGGTGTTTGTTGAAGACTCTGTAACACTTGGAGTTTCAATAAACGGTAAAAGAAGATGTGAGATAGAAGTTGCAATTGATGAGCCAAAAGATAGTATAATTGAGATGGCTAAAAATAGTGCAGCAAAATGGCTAGAGGGTAAAACTATAGTTAAAGAGATTGTAGTTCCTAAAAAACTGGTTAACTTGGTAGTAAAAGGATAGTTTTGAAAAGATTATTAGATATTAAAAAAATTCTACTGCTGTTGTTGGTAGTTATGATAGTTAGTGGTTGTGGATATAGACCCAGTGCCAAGTTTTCTCGTGATGCAATAGGAGAAAAGATAAGTACTAGCGTTGTTATTTCTGCACAAGATCCAGAAAATACAGTAATAATTAAAGATGCTGTAGATAGAGCAATAATAGAAGTATTTCAGGCTTCTTTAGTAAGTAGAGCTACATCAGATACGCATCTTGTTCTAAATATGGGCACACCTTCATACTCACCAATTATTTATGATGAAAATGGTTTTGTAGTAGGCTATAGAATGAGAGTGACTTTAAATATTGTCAGTCTTC
The DNA here is from genome assembly GCA_030673275.1 of Sulfurimonas sp. GTDB lineage: Bacteria > Campylobacterota > Campylobacteria > Campylobacterales > Sulfurimonadaceae > Sulfurimonas. Next base: position 7,455 of record DAOVJL010000043.1, on the reverse strand, counting down.
ATAATGGTATTTCAAAGAATTACTCTGCAAAAGGTTTTCACGATTTTACGGTAGCTCCAAATGCTATTGTAACTGACAAAGAGAGATTTGATGCTATTGAATTTGGTGCAGCAAGGGCAATTAGGTCATTTGTAGCACAAGTTTCTGCTGAGGGTGCTAGATCTAAAAAATAAGGGGAGAGTAATGACGATTCAAGCTATTATTAAAAAAGCTATTAAACGTTTGGAGTTAGAGGGTAAGCTTTTAACTCCTGATTTTTATGCTGAAGCATTTTGTAAAGAGTCAGCTAAAGCTGGTTTCAGCATTGATGACTGTTCACATGTAGAAAATTTTACAGCTACACTTAATAAAGAATTTCAAAAAGAGTTAACACAGTATCATATTAAAACTATGGCAGAATTAGCACGTTTTTTAATCTCAAAGCTAAACAGAACAAATCCATCTCACTGCTCAAATTTGCTAGAGTCACAAACTATTTTTACAAAAAGAGTTCTTCAAGTTATAGAAGTGCTTCATAATAAAGAAGCAACAGAGTTAGCAAAGAAAAGTCTTGACTTATTAAATAATGAAGCTTCAGCATCTCAAATAGATCAATTTAGACAGCTTTGGATTAATTTTATAACTACTTATGATGATACATTTTTAGAAAAATTAAAAGTTTTAGGCAATATTGATAGTAGTAACCTTAAAAACAGTATTGAAAATTTGCAAATTGACTCCCCTGATAAATTAGTTGGTTCTATGGAGCTCTCTTCTATAGCTTCCCTGCTTATTGCATCTTTGGTTCCGTCAATCGCTTCCAGTGTTAATGAAAAGATAGCTGATATAAGTCAAAAAATTAAAAATAATCCTGCTCTTTTGGAAAGTACCAGTGTAGAAGCTGAAATTAGATTAGCAATATCGTTAAGAATAGCGCTAGATAAACAGAGTGTTAGAGAGATGGTAGAGTCACTTGACGGTGTTCTTGATAAACTCTCTTTAAGACTTATTGATATGATAGAGAGCTCAGATAATTCTACTGTTGAGATACAAAAGATAAAAAATGAACTTGAAGAGTATAATGAAGAACCAATTACTAACTTTAAAGTTGCACATAAAAAACTTTATACAATTGCAGTTGCTCTAGAAGAAAATACACAATCACTAAGTACAGATTTAAAAACTCATAGTAATGAAGTTAGAGTATTAGGTAAAAAAATAAAAAAGCTTGAAAAAGAATTAGAAGAAGCAAAAGAGGAATCAAAAGAGGACTTTTTAACAAAACTTTATAATAAACGAGCATTAGATGAATTTATGCATGTCAAAGAGGCTGAGTTTGAGAGATATGAGCATAATTTCAGTATTGTCTTTTTTGATCTTGATTACTTTAAAGCTGTCAACGATAATTATGGACATGATGCCGGTGATGCAATATTGTCCGCTTTTGCAAAAATATTAAAAAGTGAAGCAAGAGATGTTGATATTGTCGGAAGATTTGGTGGTGAAGAGTTTATTGCTATACTTGGTGAAACAGATGCTGAAGGCGGAGCTGTTTTTGCAGAGAAAGTAAGAGTAAAAGTTGAACAAGCGAAATTTATGTATAAAGGAAATCGCATAGAAGTCACTGTTAGTTGCGGAGTGTGTGAGAGAAAAACACACACCTCACTTCAAAATGTGATTAAGTCTGCAGATGAATATCTTTATAAAGCTAAAAAGAATGGCAGGAATCAAGTAGTTTATAAGTGATATTAGAAAAATATTTAAGTGATAAGCCTCTATATTATGAGAAGATTGATTATACCCGTATGCCTCGTGTGTATGAAAAAATAAAATCTTCTCTGAGAATTCCTAAGATAATTCATATTATTGGTACAAACGGTAAAGGTACGACAGGCCGTTTTTTGGCTCAAGCTCTACACTCAATCGGCTTTCATACCGGTCATTATACCTCTCCTCATATTTTAAAGTTCAATGAAAGAATTTGGTTAAATGGTAAAAATGCTACAGATGAGTTACTCGAAGTTTCACATGTAGAGTTACAAAAACTTTTAACAAAAGAAGATTCAGATTCTCTTAGTTATTTTGAATATACAACACTGCTGGCGATGATAGCCTTTAGAGAGTGTGAGTATGTAGTTATGGAGGCTGGACTTGGCGGAGAGGGAGATGCAACGGCTGTATTTCCTAAGTGTTTGACACTTGTTACTCCTATCTCTTTTGACCATGAAGCTTTTTTAGGCTCAAGTATAAAGGCGATTGCTGCAAGTAAGTTAAATGCAATACAAAATAGTGCTATTTTAGCTTTTCAAGATAATGATGAGGTGTATAGAGTCGCAGATACTATAGCTTTACAAAAATCTTTAAATATTTTTAAAATCAATGAATTTATAGATGATGTAGATAGACAAAAAATTAAAATCATTTCTCAAAATTTATCCCTTGCGACATATTTGAGTCAAAATTTATCTTTAAGTGTGGCAGCTTTAAAATTTTTAAATATTAAGTATAATATTTCGGATTTTAAAGAGGCGCCTCTTTTTGGACGACTTACAAAATTAAATAAAAATATTATAGTAGATGTAGGGCATAATACTTTGGCCGCATCAAGCATTGTTAATGAATTAAGTGAAGATAAATATATTATCATTTATAATAGCTACAAAGATAAAAATTATAAAGATATACTATCAATACTAAAACCTATTCTTCTGCATATAGAAATTATAGATATAGATGATGAAAGAGTTGAATCCAAAGAGCTTATGAAAAGAGCTTTGGGTGACTTAGATATTGAGTATAAGGCGTTTAGAGGGATAAAACCATCTAATAATTATTTGGTTTTTGGATCATTTAGTGTTGTAGAAGCATTTTTAAGAGAGTATAATGGATAATCACTTTACTATTACCATACACGATGATAACGGTGTAAAACAGTTTAATGTTCATCAGATTATGAAAAAAGCGATTCTTTATGCAGGGTCGTTTCTTGGTTTTATTGCTTTAGTGGCTGTAGGGACTATTCTTTACTTAAACAATTCTGTTGATGCAATAGAAGTTAAACGACAAAATGTACAAGATGCTTATGCTTCTTTAAAAGAGAAAAATGTAAAACTTGATGAGAGCATAAAAGATACGCAGTTAGCTCTTATTGATAAAAAGAGAGAGCTTGTTGAAGTTTCTGATTCACTCTCTGAGATAGAGACTCTCATAGGTTTGGCTCCGGTTGCTGACATGTCACTTCAAGAGAGAGTTAGTGCAACCAAGTTAAACTCTGAACATATGGCAACACTTATGCAGTTTATACCAAATGGCTCACCGGTAAAGTATAAAGGTATAACAAGTAAGTTTGGTTATAGAACTCATCCAACTCTTAAAACTAGGGAACTTCATCGCGGTATAGATATGAGAGCAAAGATGAAAACACCTGTATATGCAACAGCAGATGGAATAGTTGAATGGGCAGGAACTCATAAGAGAAGCGGATTTGGTAAATTAGTTATTTTACAACATAATTATGGTTTTAGAGGATACTACGGACATTTAAACAAAATTGTGATAAAATCAGGTAAATTTGTAAAAAAAGGTGATTTAATAGCTTATACCGGTAATTCTGGAATGAGTAGCGGACCACATTTACATTATGAAATTAGATTTATTCAAAGAGCAGTAAATCCTATAGCATTCGTTAACTGGAATGTTAAAAATTATAAAGATATATTTGAAAAGGAAAAGAAAATACCATGGCAATCTTTAATAACAGCGACAGCACACATCAAAGTACCCAACCCGACACAAACACGACCATTATCACGGCTGGCTCTACAATCAAAGGTGAGATGAATCTTGCATGTAACCTATATGTAGATGGTGAGTTTGAAGGAATCATACACTCAAACAAAGAGGTAAATATTGGTAAGAATGGGCACATCAAAGGTGATGTAATAACAAAAAGACTAGTGGTTCAAGGCTACATAGAAGGTAGTATAAGTGCTGGAAGAGTTGAGATAAAAGCAAACGGTAGAGTAAATGGTACTATTGAATCAGGTGAATTGGTTATTGAAGCTAAAGGTATCTTTGAAGGTAATAGCGTTGTAAAAGATATTTCTACTGCTCCAACTTCTGCGTCACTGGAAACTGCACTGCCAGCTGATACTATTAAAAAAGTTGAGCAAAAAGAAGAAGAAAAACAAAAATAGCTCTCTTTAATTTTTCTTAGGTAGAATTTCATAATTTTTAAGTAGTAGAGGGTACAGTTAATTTTATTCTACTACTTGCCTTAAGAGGAAAACAATGTCTCAAAGCACTCTATTTCAGTATTTTAAAACTGAGCAAAAGCATGATTTAGAACTTGTGATTTGTGAGGACTCTAAAGAAGCACATGAATTAGAAAGTGTTGCTAAATTTTTCAATCAAGATGTCTTAGTTTTTCCAGATTTACGGGCTAGTTTTGGAGATGATCTCAGAGTTTTTAAAGAGGAGCTTCATCAGCTTTTTTCGTCACTGAGACACTATTATACATGCAAGAAAAAACCTCTAATAATCTCCCCTTTAAAAACATTGCTTTTTAACCTGCCAAAAGAGAATTTACTTCAATCAAGCACTTTAGAATTTGGCTCAAATATTAAGTTGAATTCATTTAAAGAACAGATGCTCTTTTGGGGTTATAACTTTGTAGACATGGTACAGGTTGAAGGTGAGATATCATTTCGTGGAGATATTATAGATATTTACGCACCATCCAGCGAAATGCCGGTTAGGGTTTCACTTTTTGATGATGAGATAGAGCAGATAAAGTATTTTGAACTGGAATCTCAACGAACAAAAAAAGAGGAACTGGACAGTTTTGAAGTAACACCGGCTTTTTACTCCTTTGATGAACAGGAGTTTAATAGTATAAATGAAAAAATCTCAGCGAGTGAGTTTGACTCTTTAGTTAAAGATATTGCATCTTTAGGTCTATGGCATCTAGGTGATAGTGCAGTCAATTTTTTAGATGGCAAAAATGTAAAGTTAATTAGAAATTTGGATAGCATTTTAGTTGATGCTTATGCACTGAATAATCCTACTCTATCAAGAGAGTATTTTAATCTTGATATTTTACCAAGCTCCGATGATTTTAAAGAGGTAGTTGTAGCAGATGTTCAATCACTATTAAAAGTTCATAAAGACAAAAAAATAACAATTATTGCTGCTAATGAAGCTGTCATGAAGCAGGTTGGTCTGTTTGAACTTAAAAATATTACGCAAGTTTTTGCCCCATATATTTTAAATATACTCTCTAAAGATGAACTTGTAATCTCTTTAAATAAGCCAGATAAAGCTAGACGAAGAAGAAAAAGTTCAATTCTTTTAGATGATTTGAAAGCCGGTGATTATGTTGTTCATGAGGATTACGGTGTTGGTATATTTGAATCAATTGAACAGACAGAGATTCTTGGAGGTATTAAAGATTTTATAGTAATCAAGTATGTTGGTGATGATAAGATTCTGCTTCCTGTTGAAAACTTAGACTTTATAGACCGTTACATTGCTTCTGGAGGCTCTACTCCTGTTTTAGATAGGCTAGGTAAGGGTAGCTTTGGAAAACTAAAAGATAAGGTTAAAAAACGCCTTATGGAGATAGCAGGACAGATTGTTAACACTGCTGCTGCTAGAGAGTTAATAAAAGCTCCTAAAATTACATTGAATAAAAAAGATTTAAAAGAGTTTCAGGCACTCTCTGGATTTGATTATACAGATGATCAAGCTCAATCTGTAAATGAAATAATTACTCAGATGAGTTCAGGTCATATTATGGACAGACTGCTTAGCGGTGATGTTGGTTTTGGAAAAACTGAAGTCGCTATGAATACAATCTTTGCTGCAAAAAAATCAGGTTATCAATCAGCTCTTATAGTTCCTACTACGCTTTTGTCTGCTCAACATTTTCGCTCACTTGATGAACGCTTTTGTGATTTAGGACTTAGATATGCCAAGTTAGACAGATTTGTGAGTACTAAAGATAAAAACAATGTCATAAAAGGTCTTGCATCCGGTGAGATAGATTGTGTTGTAGGAACTCACTCACTTTTTGGATTGGACTTTAAAAAGTTAGGTGTTGTAATAATAGATGAAGAGCATAAGTTTGGAGTGAAACAAAAAGAGAAGATAAAAGAGCTTTATCACAACGTACATCTTCTCTCTATGAGTGCTACGCCAATTCCTCGTTCGCTAAATCAGGCACTAAGTTCTATAAAAACTATGAGTCAACTTTTAACTCCTCCAAGTGAAAGACAGCCTGTTAGAACATTTGTAAAAGAGTATGAAGAAAAACTTATAAAAGAGGTGATATTGCGAGAAATTCGCCGTGGCGGGCAGATTTTTTATGTGCATAACTCTATTGATCATATGCCTATAAAACTAGGTGAACTAAAAGCCTTGCTTCCAAATCTTAGAGTTGTGATGCTGCACTCTAAAATATCGGCAGTTGAGACAGAAAAAAAGTTATTAAAATTTGAAGCAGGTGAGTATGATTTGATGATAGCTACTTCTATTATTGAGTCAGGTATCCATATGCCTAAAGTAAATACTATCTTAGTTGACGGTGCAGACAGATTTGGAATAGCAGATTTGCACCAGCTTCGTGGTCGCGTCGGTCGTGGAAGTGTTGAGGGTTTTGCGTACTTCATTGTGGAAAATAAAGAAAACTTAACTGATGAAGCAAAAAAGAGACTTTTAGCACTTGAATCAAACTCATTTTTAGGAAGTGGTTCAGTTTTGGCTTATCACGATTTGGAGATACGTGGTGGTGGAAACTTGGTTGGAGATGCACAGAGCGGACATATCAAAAACATAGGTTATTCACTCTACCTTAGAATGCTCGAAGACGCTATTAAACTACTTAGTAATACAATGGAGGGTGAAAGAGCAAAAGTTGATATTAAACTCACTATCTCAGCTTACATATCTGATGAGATTGTCAAAGAGGATAGACTTCGTTTAGATATTTATAGACGTTTGTCATCTTGCGAGCAAGCAGTTGAAATATATGAGATACAAGAAGAGGTTATAGATAGGTTTGGAGATTTAGATACTCCGACAACGCAGTTTTTTGAACTTATGGTTATTAAGCTGCTAAGTTTAGAAAAAAAGATAAAATCTGTTTCAAATTATGGACAAAATATAACTTTTACATATATGAATGACTCTAAGGAGATCATTAAATCAGATAGCAAAGATGATGATGACATTGTCAAGTCGGTGTTATACTATCTTAGAAATTCCAAACCGAAATTGTTGTAATAACTATAATTTTAAATGATGTGGTTTTAGTGAGGAATAATATATCTTCCACCTAAGAGATGGTGGAAGGATAAGAAAACTTATCTAACGAAGTGTATATCGTTATTAGGGTAGTTAGGCTTAGCTGTCTGCGGATTAGCAGTATCAATAGCATCATAATGAACTATATTCTCAGCTTGTAAAGCACCTAGTGTT
>DAOVJL010000165.1 GCA_030673275.1 Sulfurimonas sp. | reverse complement strand
CTATAAAATTTTTGAAGTGCTCTAATCTCAAAAGTCATTCTCTCACGAGAGAGAGGAAACTCCTCACCAACACATCTAAGATAAGGAACTGCTTGCTTTACTATCAAAGCTTTTGAAGGATCTTCTATGGATTTGGCTATATATACATAGTTTAAATTACCGTCTCCAATCTCATCTGCTTCTATATTGTCAGTATCTAAAAAATCCATAACTTCTTTTATATTTTTAAGATAATCGATAACTGTTGTTTTATCTAATTGTTTATATTCCATTCTTGAGCCTTTGTTGAAAAAATTGTACTATAATTTTAATAGTAATAAACTAAAGGAATCTAATCTATGGGCTGGACTTGTCAACATGATCATCAAGGATACTGTAAACTACTTAGCAAACCATGTGTCCCCGGCATAAATGGATGTATTTTAAAAAAAAGTGATGGTATTGTTTTTAGTAGCGGCACCCTAGAGAGTGACAAAAAGCAAGAAGATGAACAAAACAGTGAAATAGACTTCGCTAAACTAGCGAGGGAGAACTAACCCCAAAACTCTAATGGATTTGGATATAAAAAACTGTAATTCAATCTCTTTACTAAGGCCTCTGATAAAACTTTTCTCTTAGTCATCCCCTCAAACGTTCCAAGTGTCAGCCCAAAGTTTTCACTGTTTTTTTTATGCACTTCTGAACGCAAAGGATGCTTGGGTGCAACTAGATTATAGATACCGCTTGTAACATCTTCTTCAATCATCTTTTTTGTAATGTTTATAACGTCTAGTTTATGAATATAATTAACCAAGCCATCACTGAAAGTGGAAACTTTTTTCCATTTACCGGCAATCCTGTCATCACCCATTAACCCACCAAGGCGTAAGATCAGAACTCTCTCTTTTAAACCAAGCATCAAATCTTCTGCCTCTTTTTGCAGAGCCACTTTTGTTATCTCTGTCATCTCATTAACTTCTTCATCAAACTCTCTGTAAACAGAAGTTGAACTCATCAATATAATATTACATGTAGGTTTAGTTAGTTTTGCAATTTTTTGAAGAGTACGAAGATAGTTGTCTTTTGTATTTATTGCGATTACAATGGTATCGCTTTGCCAAAAAGTAGAATTGTCTGCGGTTGTCTCACGAGAAAAGCACTCTACATCAAAACTGTTTGAAAGTTCTTGGGCGAGAGGTTTACCTAACCAACCACATCCAATAACCCCGATCTTTTTTGACATGTTACTTTTTAGGATTGTTTATTTGGTAGCTTTTTTTAATTACTATCAGCTCATAAAGTGAAATTTCTTCACCAGCTTCTTGGATAAGTTTATCAGTATCGCTAAACTGACCTTTCATCTTTTCAATAGCTTTATATCCCGATGGTTTTATCTCATTCATTGCAGTACCGATTACTATTGCCCATACAAAAACAAGCATAACCCAAATGGTTTTCTTTGCCTCAACATATACGCCAAGAAAATGAAAGCCTATACTAAGCAATACCGCTACACCAAGTAATATTGGTAAAGTCATTTTATTAGGTTCTCCCCTCTAGGTTTAATATTTTCTACTATGCCTGCGTCTTCTACCATTTTATCACTGAAGCTTTTAACACCCATAGTCCCGAGTATCATTAAGCCAAAGACAGCAATTAGTAAAAAAATTGCCATGGAGTAGCGTTTGAGTATGGCTAACATCTATTTTTCTTCTTTTTTAAGTTTAAATCTATCAATTTTTTTTGCTTCTTCTTCTAGCTGAGGTTTACTACCCATCCATCCAAGACATCTAGCAGTATGAAAATCTCTTTCATAATCATCATTTTTAAATAGGTCACCCTCTACTCTCCAGCCCTCCATGTCTTTAGACAGTAAAATTGATTTTGAGACAGTACGACGCATTTTATTTTCACAGATTATCATTTCACCTTTATCAAAAAGCTCTTTAACTTCTGCCATTCTTGATGTTGTTACATTATAGTGAAGACCTATCATTATCGCAACAAAAGCACCTACAAAAGACATACCCTTTTTAAATGCACCTTTTGGTACAAAATCTCTTGTAGTTACAATTGCTGTAACACTCAATATAAAAATACCAATTACTATATATACTATCTCTAATTCTAAAAAAAGTTCCATGTTTTCTCCCTATTTATTGTATTGTTCTTCCCAAGCTGCAAAAGCTGGTGTAAAATATTCAATTCTTACCTTTTTAAACTCTCTTGAGCTGTAAAGAGGCATATGATTTTTTGAGTCAATCTCTTTTGCCATATCCGCAATAATACCATTTGTCTCTTCAGTAGTCTTTCCATGAACCATAGTAAAGAGGTTAAACGGCCAATTTTCATACTTTGGACGTAAGTAACAGTGTGAAACTGCAGAAAAAGCAGCTGCTGTTTCTCCAATCTCTTCACCTTTTTTACCTTCATCAACATCCCATACAACCATAGCATTTGCAGAAAAACCTGCTTTTCTATGATTTAAGATAGAAGCAAATCTTCTCATTACTCCAGCTTCTTGAAGTTCTTGCAAGATAGAGAAGAATTTATCATAATCTATCTCCAATTCATCAATAATATTTTTAAATGGCTCACTAACCATATCTATATCATACTGAGCACGTCTTACAACTGCGTGATGAAGAGGTGTCATCTCTATATCAGTATGAATAACTTTTTTAACTTTCTCTTTTTTCTCATCTTTTCCGGTTGTATTTAATTTAACATTAATTTTAAACAGTTTCAGAGTTGGAAGCATTATATAGTCATCTGCCTCTGTTGCCTCTGCTAAAATCTTTAAAGTTTTCTCTAAACCAAGCTTTGAATCCGGCGCAACTCCAAGTGTAAACCAGATATTAAAATCATGATTTCTTTCATAATTATGTGAGATCCCAGGATGTGAGTTTATAATTTTCACAGCATCATCTATTTTATCTGCCGGAATTTTAAATGCCACCAAAGAAGATATATATCCCAATCTTTTTGTATCAAATATAGCTGATGTTTGGCGAATAATATTATTTTTTTTCTGTTCTTGCAAAATGCTAAGAACTTCATCTTCACTCATATTTAATTCATCTGCGATCACTTTAAATGGTTTTGCCACTAAAGGAAATCTCTTTTGAATTCGTGATAAAATCTCATCTTTCATATAATAATCGTTCCATTCATTTTTAATTTTGTCGATTGTAATCTAATTTCAATTAATATAAGTTGATACTTATCAATAAGAGATTTAAAAAAACTATGATATTATGTCGTAAATAAACTACTAAAAGAGAACAATGAGTTATTTCCCAGCTTTTTTAAAACTTGATAATAAAAAAATCCTAATCGTTGGCGGTGGGTATATAGCTTATGAGAAGTTGGAACATCTTTTAGATTTTACTTCAGACATCTCTGTAATATCACTTGATTTATCAGATGACATGAGCAAAATGATAAAAGATAAAAATTTATATTTTGAAAAAAGAGGCTATAAAACAGGAGATATTAAAGATTTTGCGGTTGTTATAGTTGCTGTTGATGATATCCCTCTTCAAGCAGAGATATTTGCAGAATCAAAACAGTACAACTGCTTATGTAACTCTGTTGACTCAGTGGACTATTGTGATTTCATCTTTCCGTCTTATGTAAAAAAAGATGACTTAACTGTTGCTATATCAACATCAGGAGCATCTCCTGCCATGGCAAAACATTTAAGAATATACCTGCAAAATTTAATTCCATCAGGAATAAGCG
>DAOVJL010000093.1 GCA_030673275.1 Sulfurimonas sp. | reverse complement strand
TATTTTACTACTTTAATGGTATAATTTTCTTATATAGTGAAGTGCTCTAGCTCAAAGAGCTAAGTTTTTCTAAAGAAGCTAACGCTTTGTGAGTATAGCGATATAAATGGAGTAGTACAGATGAACGCAAAAATATTTTTTGGCTCAGTTGAAACGGTTAAAGAGAACATTAGTGATAGAGTAAGCCCATACAGCGGTGAGGTTGTTTCCACAGCTCCTATTTGTAATGAGCATGATGCGAATAAAGCACTCTCAATTGCACATGAAGCGTGTGCAGAGGCAAAGAAATCTACACTTGCACAAAGATGTAATTGGCTTTTAGATGTTGCAAGCAAGTTAAAAGAAAATAAGGAAGATATTGCCAAAACGATTACTGATGAAGTTGGCAAGCCTATAGCCTTTGCCAGAGTTGAAGTAGATAGATGTATTGAAACAGTTACTCTGTCCGCTGAGACTATGCGAACAATGCATGGAGAGACTATAAATACAGATGCAATGGCTAGTGGTAAAAAAACCATATCTTTCTTTGTTAGAGAACCAGCCGGTGTAGTCGTAGCAATCACTCCTTTTAACTTTCCTCTAAATCTTGTAGCTCATAAACTTGCACCTGCATTAGTTGCAGGAAATACAGTTATTTTAAAGCCTACACCAGAAGCACCACTGACTGCATATAAGTTTGCAAAGCTTTTTATTGAGAGCAGTCATGCTGTAAAAGATGCACTAAGTGTTATTTACGGGGATGCTGAAGTTGGAAATGCACTTATAACAAGTGATATCCCTCGTGTGATAAGTTTCACAGGAAGTGTTCCTGTTGGTAACATTATCACAAAAAATGCTGGAATCAAAAAAGTTTCGTTAGAACTTGGTGGAAATGCAGCAACATACGTAGACAAAAGTGCTAATTTAGATTTAGCAGCAGCTAGATGTGCATTAGGTGCATTTGTAAACTCTGGTCAAGTTTGTATTTCACTTCAGAGAATTTATGTAAATGCTGATATCTATGATGAATTTGCAGCAAAGATGGCAAGCGAGACTAAAAAACTTATAGTTGGTTCACCCTATGAAGATGATACTTTTATGGGCCCTCTGATTGATGACGATGCATCTAGTCGTGCAATGAAATGGGTAGAGAGTGCTATAGAAGAGGGTGCATCTGCCCTCCTTACGCCAAAACATGAAGGTAGAATGTTTTATCCTTGTGTGATGGTGGATGTAAGAGATGATATGGATATAGTTTGCCAAGAGGTATTTGCTCCGATTGTTTCTTTAATTAAAGTTGATTCATTTGATGATGCACTACCACGTATAAACAACTCTCCATACGGCTTACAGTTTTCGGTATTTACAAATGATTTAAGTGTTACTCAGCGTGCGATTAGTGAACTTGAAGCAGGTGGAATTGTAATAAATGACATGCCGACACTTCGTTTTGATATTCAGCCTTATGGTGGAGTAAAACTAAGTGGAGTTGGACGTGAAGGTCCTAAATTTGCCATTGAAGAGATGACAGAAATCAAATCAGTAGTTATATGTTAAAGAAAAAGGTGATTATTTCTGCTTGTTTATTAGGTGAATATTGCCGCTATGACGGTAAAACAAAAAAAGTAAATGAGATTATAGAGGCTTATAAAGATTATGAAATTATTCCCTTTTGTCCGGAAGCACCTATTTTTGGAACTCCAAGAGAAAGAATCAGTGTAATTGAAGTTGACGGGGAAAATAGAATCTTTACTGATGAAACAAAAATAGATGTTACAAAATTATTGGAACAAGAGATAAATCTTTTTATAAAATCAAACAAAAAAGTTGATGAAATAGTGTTAAAATCAAAAAGTCCCAGCTGTGGATTGGGAACTACTCCCATTTTGAACTTTCAGAGAGAACTACTATACCATGGGGATGGAATAGCTGCCAAAATTTTTAAAAAAAGATATAAAAGCATAAAAATAAAAGATGATATATTTGTAGAAAAATTAGAAAAAGTTATGATATAATCGGGCTACAATTACTTGAAAAAGGTTTTTAAATGAAAAAAATAATATTAAGTTTATTTGTTTCTATGCTGTTTTTAGCAGATGCTACAGCAAAAGATGCTATTTTAAATAAAGGTAAGAGTATTTTTGAAGCAAAAGGTTGTGCCGTATGTCATAAATCGGATGTTGAACTTATAGGACCATCTCTTAAAAATATAGCAAAAGTTTATACAGGTAAAGAGAAAGAACTGGTATCTTATCTTAAAAGTCAAGGGAAACCAATTATCTATCCAAAACGTGCAGCTGTTATGAATCCGCAGCTGGTAAAAATGAAAGCACTGCTTGGCGATGATATAAGAGCAATTGCTGCATATCTTGTTTCATCTAATGTAAAATAAAAGTAGAGGGTAAAAAATGAAATATAATCGTTTTAATATGGTAAAAATTATATTAGTTTTATTATTGACATATATAAGTGTTTTTGCTGCTGAGACACCAGCAAAAAAGGCGATACCAGCAAAAGCACCAGCGGCAACACCAGTAAAAGTAGCGCCAGCAAAAGCTAAAGAACCGGTTTTAACAGAATTGGAAAAATTCTATGGAACAGATCTAAAATCAGCAAAGAAAGTTGTTCATCCTCCATATGAATGGGGAGATTGTACAGTTTGTCATACGGATGCTAAGGGCGAAGGGGATTTAGTTATGGATCCACCTGAACTGTGTTACATGTGTCATGAAGCAAAAGACACTAAAAAGTTTATTCATGGTCCAGTTGGAGCAGGTGCATGTACGGCATGTCATAATCCTCATGAGTCTGATAATGCAAAACTTTTAGTTACATCAAGTATTAATGAACTTTGTACAGGATGTCATCAAGCAAAAGATGAGTTTTTACATAAAACTACGCATATCCACCCACCTGTAAAAGATCAGTGTACAAACTGTCATAGCCCACACACAACAGACCATCTTTATCAGCTTTATGCTGATGGTAAAAAAGATTTGTGTCTTATGTGTCATGTAGATAAAAAAGTTTGGATAAAAGAAGTTACAGATAAACATGGAGCAATAAACAGACCAAGAAAATGTCTTGAGTGTCATGATCCACATGGTTCAGAACATCCGAAATTTTTGATTAAAGATACTTCTAAAGACTTATGTTTAACATGTCATAATCAAACTTTAATAACTGATGAAACTGGATATAAACTTCAAAATATTCAAAAACATCTTGATAAGAATCCGGATTGGCATGGGCCAATTCTTTGGGGAGATTGTGCAGCATGTCATAATCCACATGGTTCAAATAACTTAAGAATGTTAAAAAAACCGTTCCCTAGAACTTTTTATGAAAAATTTGATCCAGAAAACTACATCTGTTTTCAGTGTCATGATAAAGAGAAAATTCAAGATGAATTTACAAAAGATATGACAAACTTTAGAAATGGTGATAAAAATATGCACTTTTTACATGTAAATAAAGTTAAAGGTCGTTCTTGTCGTGCTTGTCATGATTTCCATGGTACAAAAGAGTATCCACACCATTTAAGAAAGAAAACAAAATTTGGTAGAATTAACTTTCCTATCCGTTTTATTGAAACAGAGGAGGGTGGTTCATGTGCACCGGCATGTCATGCTCGTCGTCATTATGATAGAGTAAAACCGAAAGTTAATCTAAAATAGGATCTATTTGAAACTTATATATATACTTCTTTTGCTTTTTGTCGCTTTTAGCGGCAATGCGAAAGAGCTTACTTCAGCTACTAAAATAATTCAACCACTAGATAAAACACGATATGTTGGAGAAAACAGCACTTTTGTAATAGATGCAACAATTGAGCAGGTTGATAAGATAGTAATCACACAAGATAATAATGTAACTACTACAATAGAAATAAATGGAGAAAGAAAAACATATTGTGAAATCATAAAACTACATGTTGGACAAAACAGCATCTTTGTTAATTTATATAAAGACTCCAAAGTTATTAAAACCCAAAAACGTGATTTATATTTTCTTTCTGAACTTTTTGAAGGCAGTGATGAAGATGCAGCGGAAGATTATCCTGTCAAATATTTTCACAAGGATGAAAAAGAGAAGAAGTGTAAGTCGTGTCATACAATGGAGTCAAATGTACCAACTGATGGAGAAGCATTTGAAGACATAACAAAAATAACTTGTTATGGATGTCACAACAGCATGATAAACACAAAAAATACACATGCTCCTACTGTCAACTGGCTCTGCCTTGATTGTCATAACGGTAAAGTTGCTGAGTATAATATAGATGAGAAGGGTGCTTCAAAATATTTAGCACCAGATCCAATTTCAAAAACTTGTGGAACTTGTCATGACACTGTTGAAGCTTGGCAAGCAAATAAGTACGGACATGGACCGGTAAATGACGGAAGATGTGTGAGATGTCATAATCCTCATGGTTCTGATAATGAATTTTTTCTTCGTAAGAGTATTTGGTATCTTTGTACTACATGTCATTCTGAAAAAGCAAGCGGACAACATGTGATACCTCAAATTGGCTTTGGGCGAAGAACTAAAGGTGGCGGCCATCCAACAAGAGATAGAAAAGATCCGGCGCGTCCGGGAAGAGATTTTGTATGCAGCAGCTGTCACAACCCACATGGTTCAAGCGGGATATTTTTACTTAGAATGAAAGGATCCTTTACTTATGGTGTATGCCAAAGATGTCATAAGAAGTAAATAGATTGTAAATACCTTTAAATAAATTATAAATGTCTTTAAAAAGAGTTACTTTAGGTAACTAAATATTAAATGTGATAGTTAAAATAAATTTTTAAGTATTACTAAGTTAAGAATTTGTTATACTTACCGTATGTAAAGTATAAAAGTTTCTTATGCTTTAAAGAAAAAAGGAGACAAAATGTTTAATAAAAAGATTAAAACATTAGCAATTATATTGCTTATGAGTTCATCTGTGGCTTTTGCTGGTATTAGCGGTAGTCCGCATGATTTATCGGCAAATGAGTTGCTGGACAGTAATTCTAGTGATAACGGGGAGATTTGTGTATATTGTCATACACCTCACGCGGCTAATACATCTTTTGTGGGTGCACCGCTTTGGAATAAGGCTAGTCCTGGAGGCGATTTCACTATGTATGGGACAACTATTGCGGGAGAATCAACAGCAGCATCGCCTGCTAATCCCTCTTTAGCATGTTTAAGTTGTCATGATGGTGTTAGTGCTATTGATTCGATTCTTAATGCTCCGGGTTCTGGTATGAATACTGTAGCAGGTAGTACAAATATTACTGAAATAGGTGTAACTTACGGTGGTAATATTGGTGAGAATAATGGTACGACATCAAATATGCAAAATGACCATCCTATTTCAATTACTTATGTTCCAGGAAATGCTTCACTTAAAGCAACTGCTACTGCATTAGTCGGTTGGATGGGAGCTGGTACAATTGGAGACTTGCTTCGTGGAGCAGGTGCTGACCAAGTTGAGTGTGGTTCTTGTCATGATCCGCATAATGGTGGTAAAACTCAAGGAGTAGATACTGAAGTTAACTTTCTTCGTCACAGTAATACAAATAGTGACCTTTGTTTAGGTTGTCACGATAAATAGTATCTACTCTTATGAGTAGTACTTACTTTTCAATTCATTAACGGATAAGAAGTT
>DAOVJL010000128.1 GCA_030673275.1 Sulfurimonas sp. | reverse complement strand
ATCTTCTTCTAATTCTTTATAACGTTTGTTAAAATCTTCGCCATAAAGTGTAGCTAATTCTCTTACATCATATGGATCAAAAAGAGTCCATATGCCATCCTCTTCAACTCTTTGCATAAATATATCATTTAGCCACATCGCAGGAAAAAGGTCATGAGCACGACGACGCTCTTCACCAGAGTTCTTTTTTAGATCTAAAAAGTCATTTATATCTATATGCCATGGCTCAAGATAAACAGCGATTGCACCCTTTCTTGTTCCTAATTGATCAACAGCGATAGCAATATCATTTGTTATTTTTAGAAAAGGTATAGTTCCGCCTGCTGCATTTTTGTGTCCATCTATAAACGAACCCATTGAGCGAACATTAGTCCAGTCCCAACCAATTCCTCCACCAAATTTAGACAGCATCGCCATCTCTTGGTAAGAGTCAAAGATACCTTCAATATTATCAGGGGTAGAACCAATATAACAAGAACTAAGCTGATGTCTTGTAGTTCTGGCATTTGATAAAGTAGGAGTAGCTAACATCACTTCAAATTGAGAAATCATATCATAGAACTTTATAGCCCACTCATGCTTATCTTCTTCTCTTTGAGCCAAGAACATAGATATAGCCATAAACATGTGCTGAGGAAGCTCTATGGGGTTGCTATCTCTATCTTTGATTAGGTATCTATCATATAGTGTTTTAACACCAAGATAGTTAAATAGCATATCGCGCTCAGGTTTTATATGTTTTTCAAGTCTATCAAGGTCATACATATCCTTAAGACCCAAGAGGAGTCTTCCCTCTTTTTCACCTTTTTCAAAGTATTTTTCTAGGGAACAGTAGCCAGTGAAACCATTAACTTGGTGATACAGATTAAATAGAAAAAGTTTAGATGCGACAAATGTCCAGTTAGGAGCATCTATATCTATCTTATCTACAGCTGTCTTTATCAGAGTCTCTTGTATCTCTTTTGATGTAATACCATCACGAAAATGGATCTGTGCATCAACTTCCAGTTCACTCTGAGATACATTGCTTAAACCTTCAACTGCAGCTGAAGTATATTTTTGAATCTTTGTGATATCAAGTGGTTCTGTTCTACCGTTTCTTTTTATAATTGTTATCATTAATTATCCTATTATTTAAAAACTCTTTTGAAAATATTGTCTACATTTTTAGTATAGTAATCATAGTTAAAACACTCGCGAATTTGTTCTTCACTTAATGACTCTCTTAACTCTTCATCTGCTAAAAGATGATTTAGGTACAGGCTCTCACCATTCTCATCTGTTGTAGCCTTGCCTTGTTGAATCTCTTCCCAAACTTTCATAGCATTTCTTTGAACTATACGGTAAGCATCTTCACGAGATACACCTTGGATAGGAAGCTCAAGTAAAACGCGTTGTGAGAAAACTAACCCGGCTGTTAGGTTTAGGTTTTTCATCATGTTCTCAGGATAAACTGTAAGGTTAGCTATAACGTTATTCATACGGTGAAGCATAAAGTCAGTTGTTATAAATGCATCCGGTAACCAGAATCTCTCAGTAGATGAATGTGAGATATCTCTCTCGTGCCATAGAGCTACATTTTCCATCGCCGGCATAGCATAAGCTCTTATCATTCTAGCTAAGCCTGTTATGTTTTCAGTTAGGATTGGGTTACGTTTGTGAGGCATTGCAGATGAACCTTTTTGTCCTTTTGCAAAATACTCTTCACACTCATACACTTCTGTTCTTTGCCAGTGACGAACTTGAACCGCAAACTTCTCTATAGTAGAAGCCATAAGTGCTAACGTAGTAACAAGTCTCGCATATCTGTCTCTTTGGATACCCTGGTTAGATGCAGGAGCTGGTTTTAGACCTAACTCTTTACATGTATACTCTTCAAGTTCTAGTGGCGCGTGAGCAAAGTTACCCATAGCCCCGCTAACTTGACCAACAGATATGACATCCATAGTCTGCTCTAAGTTTTCTAAGTGTCTAGCCATCTCATCGTACCAAACGCACAAAACAAGACCAAACGTTATAGGCTCACCATGTATACCATGAGAACGTCCAACCATTAAAGTCATCTTGTGTTCTTGGGCCCTTTTTTTGATAGACTCCATAATCATCTTAACATCTTTAATAACCAACTCTAAAGACTCTTTCATTTGCAGAGCTACTGCAGTATCTATAGTATCTGAAGAAGTCATACCATAATGAAACCATCTGCTCTCATCACCAAGAGTCTCAGATACACTTGTAGTGAATGCTATAAGGTCATGACGAGTAACAGCTTCTATCTCATCTATTCTCTTTATATCAAAGCCAGCATTTTTTACAATTTTATCTGCATCTTCTTGAGGTATCTTACCTAGTTTCGCCCATGCTTTCACAACAGCTTTTTCTACATCTAGCCACGCTTGATATTTTGCTTGATATGTCCACTTTGAACTCATCTCTTCTCTTGAATATCTATCTATCATTCATTGATACCTTATAATATTTATATTGTTTTTTTATGCTAAAATTTGCATAATAAAAGTCATTTATTTTACATAAGTTTTAGTAAATAAATGATTAAACAGGAATTAAATTTTGCCATTTATTTTAAAGAAAATGTTTGTGCCCCAAAAGCAAAGAGCTTTCTTGTTTTTTATAAAAGAGTTAGGTTATACACAAAAAGAAGCACAACGTTTTATAGCTCGCGGTAGATTACTTATTAATGGTGAGATTATGGACAAGTCTTCTCAAGAGATAGAGGGTGAAATAGAGTTTATATATTTTGAACCTATTACTAGAGGATTAAAAGTACATGACGAATATGATGAGTTTGTTGTATTTGATAAGCCAAGCGGAGTTCTTATTCACCCTCAAAATAGAAATACCCCCTACTCTCTTATAGATGAACTAAAATATCAGTTTGGTAGAGATGCAAACATAGCTCATAGAATAGATCAAGAGACAAGCGGTTTGGTATTGTGTTCTAAAAATAAAAAAAGTGAACGAGATATAAAGATGATGTTTCAAGAGCGTGATATGAAAAAGAAGTATCTTGCAATGGTTCATGGAGAATTAAAAGATGACATAACTATTGAAGCTCCACTTTTAAGAAAGCAAGATGAGAGTGCAATTGTTAGAATGGTTGTAAAAGTTCATGAAGATGGCAAAGAGTCAAAAACATTTATAAAGCCTTTAAAATATTTCTCTGATAAAAATATGACACTTGTAGAGTGTTTTCCTCTAACAGGAAGACAACATCAAATAAGAGTACATTTGTTTCATGTGAAACATCCGATTGTTGGCGATCCAATTTATGGACAGAGTGAATATGATATAGTGAAGTTTTTAGATAAAGAATTAACTCAAGATGAGCGCATAAAAAATAGTGGTGCTTCAAGACTACTTTTACATGCAAATGAATTAGAGTTTAATCTTTATAATAAAAATTATTTTATAGAGAGTAATGTTGATTTTATAAATGTTTGTTTTGAAAGTATGAAAGTTTAATTTATTAATTACTAAATTTAATTTTACTTCTTTCATCTACTTAGAATAATGTTTCACATGAAACAAAAAAGCCTAAAAACAAATCAGCACAATTTAACATGTAGTAATAGGTGCTAATAGCTTACTTCTTTTGTTTCACAATTAAAAAATAAATACATCGTCTGTTTTGTTAATTGCAATTGTACGAATATTTTATACTTAACTATATATATACTAATTAAATGATAATACAAAAAGCTATGTGAATAACTTCCTGTATTATTTGAAGACATTTCAAATATTTATACAACAAGATGTGAGAAAAGCTCTAAAAAGCCTAAAACAAGGGCTTTAAGGCATACATAAGTATATTGGTTTCAGAATAGATTTATATAAAATTCTTCTTAAGAAAAGAGGAAATTTTAAAATTTATTCAAATCACAGCTTTATGTTATTCACATCTTATCACAATGTGTGAATAATGCACAAGTTAAGAAAATTTATAAATTTTTTTTATAGTAAATTTTTCTTTAAGATAATTATAGAGAATATTGAGGATTATTTCTTTATAAGAAAAGTAAGGTATTATTACATTTATAAACGACCTCCCTGGTGTGTTGGTCGTTTTACTTTTTTGTGGACTAAATCACCAATTAAACAGCATTATATCTTTTAATGATTTTCTTAACACGATTTTTTAAATTACGCAGTGCTTCAACACTTGTTTTGCCATCAGCAGTTAAATTTTCAAAACCATCATCAAATTGTGCTTTTGCAATCCAACCAATCTTTTTATGATACTTTATACCTACAAAACGAATATCACCAAAGTGTTCTTCACAAAGATCATATATTCTTTTAATTCTATCTGTATTTGTTTTCTTTTCAGCCATAATATTTAGTGCTCCTTTTTAGTTTATGCTATTTTATCATAAGTAGATTACAAATTAAATACTAATCCTCTTTTTTGTACCCTCAAGGGGGCACCTAGTCATCTTTTGTAGCAGCTTTAATAAATCCTATCAGACCCACAGCAAATACAGCTACTAAAAACACTATTTGAAATATTTCTATATAGCTCATTGCTCGCCTTGCACTTTTTCTTTAAGTTGACCACATGCAGCACTTATATCTATGCCCTTAGAGTCTCTTATAGTACATAATAAGCCATGT
>DAOVJL010000113.1 GCA_030673275.1 Sulfurimonas sp. | reverse complement strand
GATCTATTTACTGCATTTAAAAAATATCGTAATTTTCAAGGGCTCTTTTATGAAAAAAAATATGCCTTAGTCTATGCTATGTCTTCAAAATTCCCAGCCCTAAAACAAACTGCACAATATAAAAAAACTGAGCAAATTTTTAAAATTGCCTTTTCAAATGCTCAAAGATTAGTAGCTCAAGGCAATATAGAAGGTGCAAGAGCCCTGCTGAGTGATTACAGCACTGTTATATCAAAAAAACCTATTATAAAAATGATTTTAACCCAAAACAAAGAGTTTCTTGAGTTTTTAAAAGCCATACATGTAAAAGATTTTGAAAAAATAAATAAGCTTGTAAATACAAATGAACTCTTTAAACAAATACCAAACTATACCTCATTAAATGACGAGATAGAGACTAAACTAAAAAGCATAGAAGATTGCATAAATATTGCTGATATTGATACAGCAGTGGAACAACTCTCTACATTTGGGGGAATTCCACATATTCAAAACAGAGTAGAAGAGCTTCGCAGTGCGTGTCATAATGCACAAAAACTTAGTGAAGTATATAAAAATGATGATTTTAAATCTTGTTATAAAATTTTAGATTCACATAAATCACTTAACTCAACAGAGTTGGGAATACTTTTGGAAAAGCATTACTCAAAAATTATAAATCAATGTGAAGAGTATGCACTTGATGGAAATATTAAAGATATTAAAAAAACTCTAGGTGAACTTATAAGCCTGCCTACTAGACTTAATAGAGTTGGAGACCTTGTAAGAGTTAGTTTTCATGTAAAGATTAAACTTTTAATCTCTAAAAAAAGTTTTAAAGCAGCAGAGACAATTATATATTCATATATTGACATATTTGGTTTAGATAATGAAATGAGCCAAATAATGAAAAAATTTGAAAAAGTATCAGCTCATAAATTAGCTATTACCCAAATTGGAGAGGAGAGACCTACAAGAGATAGTTGGATTCATTCAAGTATTATTATGAAGAACCACCCATAAGCGATAAGAGAATCTCCTCTGTATCTTTATATGGGCTTTTAAATGTCGAACCTTGAATCAAAAACTTCTCCATGTCATCTTTTTTATCCATCGCTTCATCAAGCTCTGAATCGCTACCTTTTGTATATGCACCAATACGGATTAACATCTCATTCTCTTTTAAAAGTGTATAGAGTCTTCTAAACTTCATTACGGCTTTAAAATGATCAATAGATATAATATCATTCATAACCCTAGAGGCTGAGTTTAATATGTGAACAGGCGGATATATACCAAAGTCCGTAAGTTCACGCGAGAGCACAATATGACCATCTAAAATAGAACGAGATTGATCAGCGATCGGATCACTCATATCATCACCCTCTATTAGAACTGTAAAAAAGGCAGTAATAGAGCCTTTGCCCTCCTCTTTTCCAGCTCTCTCCATCAGCTGTGGAAGAAGTGTTAAAGATGATGGCGGATAACCTTTTGACGTTGGCGGTTCACCCAAAGCCAGACCTATCTCTCTTTGAGCCATAGCAAATCTTGTAACAGAATCCATAATAAAAAGGACATCTAATCCTTGATCTTTAAAGAATTCCGCAACGCTCATAGCAGCAAATGCACCATACTTTCTCATCAGAGGAGAGTCATCTGAAGTTGCTACAATAATTACAGTGTTTTCTAAATTTCCACCAAGATTTTTTTCTATAAACTCTGGAACCTCACGACCACGTTCACCAATTAGTGCCACTACCTTTATCGGTGCATCAGAGCCTCGTACAATCATACCCATAAGAGTTGATTTTCCAACACCGCTTCCTGCAAAAATACCCAGCTTCTGCCCCTTGCCACATGTCAAAAGTCCATCAATACTTTTTACACCTACACTAAACACCTCATCAATCATTCCACGCTTCATGGCAGGAATCGGGGCTTTTATAATCGGTGAAGATTTTGAATTATTAAGATTACCCTTGCCGTCAATTGGCCTCATAAAAGGATCAACTACCCTTCCAAGCAGAGATTCACCTACCGGGATATTTAGCCCTGTTTGATCTAAAAATACTTTATCCCTGGAACAAAAGCCCTCTACAAAACTAAAGGGTGTAATAAAAAAAGTCTCTCCATCTATCTCAGTGACCATACCCATAGTCTCTTGATTTGTCTCATTTGAGACAATCTTTACCATATCACTAATACTAACTTTAAGACCCTTTGCAGTAATTATAGTAGCATTTATTTTTACAACCTCACCAAATGAGACTGAATAGTTTTTATCGCAGATTCTATCTTTAAGAGAGGAAAAAGGCATCTGAATTTAGTAGCGTGTGCCGGTAGGAGAGTTAATCAGAGAGAAAAATTCACTTCTTGTTTTTTCATCTCTTTTAAACAGACCGCGAAGAGCTGATGATGTTGTAGTTGAGTTTATCTTCTCGACTCCCCTCATCTCCATGCACATATGACGAGCTTGAATTACAACTGCTACACCTTTTGGCTGAATTGTATCCATAATAGCATCAGCAATCTGCTCTGTTAGCTGTTCTTGAATCTGCATACGACGAGCAAAAACATTTACAACACGAGGAATTTTAGAAAGACCGACAACTTTCCCATCAGGTATATAAGCTACATGTACACGACCGATAATTGGCAGAAGATGATGTTCACATGTAGAGTAAAACTCTATATCTTTTAAGAGTACCATCTCATCATTTGAACTTGTAAACAGAGCAGATTCCAGTATATCTTTTGGATCTTCTTTGTATCCGCCAAAGATAAACTCATGTGCTTTTCTTACTCTGCCGGGAGTCTTTAAAAGCCCTTCCCTGCTTGGATCTTCTCCAACATAAAACATCATGCTTTTCACAGCGTTTTCAAATTCTAACTCTTTACTATCTGACAATTTTTTACCTTTGAGGTTTATTATGTAAATTATACTATATTTTAGTTGTGTATCTTTTAGTTATTGGTGAGGATTGGTATAACATGTAGAAATTTCTACATGTTAATAATATTTATTGTACGAAAACGTGTGGAACAATAAGTGGATATTTTTTCATCTTTCTATAGATATGTTTTCTAACAACCTGAAGAAGGTAATTTTCCAATGCTTTTGGATTTTCAATTAGACCCTCTTTAACGTTAATTAAGAAGTGCTCTAACACATCTTCCATCTCTTTAGCAAAGTGCTTATCTTGCTTATCTGCCACTAAACCAAATGTTGTAACCAGTGGTTTTAACAACATTTTAGAGTGTTGTCCATCAACTTGAGCAACAATCATAACAACACCATCAGATGCAAGTTTTTGTCTGTCGATTACAATGTCATCTTCAATCTGGCGATTATTTTGGTTATCTATATATGTCTTACCAGTTCTAACAGTTTTAACTTTTCTCATATATTTTGGTGCAATCTCTACAGTATCACCATCATTCATAATATAAATATTACGCTCAGGAACACCACATATCATACCTGTCTCTTTATGTGCCATTACATGGTTATACTCTCCATGGACAGGTAAAAAGAATTTAGGATTCACAAGACGTAACATAAGTTTTTGCTCTGCTATGGAAGCATGACCAGATACATGTATATCTTTTTCTCTAGAAATTGTTGCACCTGCACGTTGTAGATGATTTAACATTCCAGATATTGAACCCTCATTACCAGGAATAGCACGAGATGAAAGAACGATTAAATCTGTTGGCTTAATCTTAACATGTCTATGCTCTCCGATTGACATTCTAAACAGTGCTGAGCTTGGCTCACCTTGTGAACCTGTTGTAACGATTAAAACTTCTTTGTCATTCATATGTGAAATCTGATCCGGTTCTACAAAGATATTTTTTGGCAGTTTAATATAATCATACTGCATCGCAATCTCAATATTACGCTCCATTGAACGACCGATTACACAAACTTTACGACCATGTTTTACGCCATACTGTATAGCTTGGTAAACACGGTGAATATTTGAACTGAATGTAGAAAGTAATACACGACCTTCAGCCTTAGAGAATACTCTATCAAGAGCTGGTGCCACGCTGAGTTCTGATGGTGTAGGTAATGGGTTGTAAGAGTTCGTTGAATCACTTAAAAGACAAAGAACTCCTCTATCTCCGTAGTAAGCAAGTCTATGTAAATCTGATGTATAACCATCTATAGGACTATGGTCAATTTTAAAGTCACCAGTGTGGATAACTGTACCAGCATCTGTAGTGATTGCCAGTGCAGACGAGTCTAAAATAGAGTGAGTCACATGCATCCACTCAACTTTGAAATCGTTTCCTATCTCATAAATCTTTCTTTTTTCAATAGGGTTAAAGTGACGTCTCGCCTCTTTAATATGATGCTCATCAAATTTGTTACCAATCATTGCTAATGGTAGTGGTGAAGCGTAAATAGGAAACTGCATCTCTTTGTAAAGATAAGGCATTGCACCAATATGATCTTCATGCGAGTGAGTAATTACTACCGCTTTAATTTTGTCTTTTATCTCTCTGATGTAAGTAAAATCTGGTACTAGGATATCAACACCATGCATATCCTCATCTGGAAAACTCATACCAACATCAACTAATATAGCTTCAGTTTCAGTTTCGAAAACTGTAATATTTCCACCAATTTCACCAAGCCCACCAAGTGGTGTGATACGGATCTTAGCCTTAGAATTTAAGTCCAATTTATAGTGTGGATTAAGTCTCTGCTTATGTGCTTCTTGATTGATTCCTACAAATTTTTTAAGATTTTCATCTACCGGAGTGCTTTGACGACGACGCCCTCTTCCTCCACCTTTGTTTTTGTTAGGGTTAGGTTTGCCACCTTGATTACTTGGCTTACCACTATTGTTTCTATTACGATTTTGATTACTGCTTGGTCTACGGTTTTGTGAAGGCTTAGCTTCTTCTTGTACATTGCCATTCACATCTGGTTTAGGGCTCTCTTTTAAATTGCCTTTGTTATCTTCCATCCAAACTCCTTGTTAATTATATTATTTTTTTATAGAGTTGGTGATAGTTGTCAGTTGAGAGTTGATGAGGACGAATCGTAAGTGCAAATTCTAGTTC
>DAOVJL010000104.1 GCA_030673275.1 Sulfurimonas sp. | reverse complement strand
ATATTAGCACACATAAAGATGAAGACAAAGACCTACATGTACTATATCGAGATGAGCTTTGTTTTATGGTTATGAATAAATATCCATACACTCCAGGACATTTTATGATTATTCCACATGTGCATACAGATAAACTCGAAGAATTAGATAGTGAAGTCTGGCTGCATATGAGTGCCTTAGCTCAAAAAGGTGTCAAACTTTTAAAAGAGGCTCTTAATGCTCAAGGTGTAAATATTGGAATGAATCTCGGTGCCGCAGGCGGGGCAGGGATAGCTGAACATATCCATATGCATCTTGTTCCAAGATGGGAGAGAGATACCAACTTTATTACCTCTATTGCAGATACTAGAGTTTACTCTACTGATTTTGATAAGATATATCAAAAGATCAAGAACTTAATCCCAAAATATATAAGTAATGATTAAATATCTAAGTCTATTTCTTCTATTTTTTACTTTATCTTACTCTAAAGATTACCCGAGTCTGTATTCTAAAATGGGTAATCCACTTTACAGCTCAATTGAACATATATCAAAACTATCAAATATTAAAGAGATAGAAGATGCTTCTGCTAAATATATCACACAAGCCAAAAATACTTTGGAGTATGGCAATAAAATTGATGAACATTACAGTCGTAGTAATTCAAAAGAGTATTTGCTAAAACTGAGAAAACTTCAAAAAGAGTATAGCTATATCTTACACCTTATACACAGAAATATAAACTCTAGTATCGATAAAAAAGATTATGATCTGTTTTTAAAACTAACAAGTTATGAGTTTGATGGATTGTTGAAAAGCAGTAGTTTATTGGATAAATCTATAAAGTTTTACAAAAAAAAATCCACTAAAAAGAAGAGTGAAATATTAGAAAAGAAGATAGCATTTAAAACAACTTTAGCAAATACCACACAAGAGTTTTATAATGTCAGTCATAAATCTACTTTTAACTCTTCCAAGCAGCAGCCATCTCCTTCAAAAAAGGAGCTTGTTAATTTAGAAGCTAAACAGACCGGTAATACAATCACAATAAATATTGAAAATAGAAACCCATATAGTGTTACGGTAAACTTAACACCTGTTTATAAAAATATTTCATATAATAAAAATACACCCTCTGTTGTTGTTTTAAAAGCAAATACAAAAAAAGAGTATACGAAGCTACATATAAAAAAAGGCGGTTCATCATATAGCTACAGTTATACATGGATTATAGGCTCTGTCTATGCGATACATGATGATAGTTATATTTATGGATTACCATATCAAAGAGGGGATTCTTACGTAGTTACCCAGGGGTATAATGGGGAATTTACTCATAAAGGGCATAGTCAATATGCAATAGATTTTGGTATGGAAGTCGGTACAAAACTTTATGCTGCTCGTGAGGGTGTTGTTGTTAAAATAAAATCAGATTCAAATAAGCGTGGAGATACTAAAGAGTTTGCAAAATATGGTAACCACATTATTGTAGAACACAGCGACAGTACATTTTCTACATATTATCATTTAAAGAAAAATGGTGTGGGTGTGAGAGTAGGACAAAGAGTTAAAAGAGGTCAGCTTATAGGTTATTCAGGTAATACAGGGTTTTCTAGGGGACCACATCTGCATTTTGCAGTTTTTAAAGCGGTTAGTGCAAAAAGTACAAAATCATTGCCTATAAGATTTGCAAGTATACGAGGGATTATTAATAAGCCTAAAGTGGGTACTTTTTATATGGCTAAATAGATTGAGCAGAAAAAATCTGCTCAAAGAAAAAGATTACAGACCTGTAACGTTTTCTGCTTGAGGACCTTTTTCGCCTTCACCAATTTCGAAAGTAACTTTTTGACCTTCGTCTAGTGACACACGACCGTGTCCTGAGCTGTTAATTTGACGGAAATGTACGAATACATCTTTACCACCATTTTCTTGTTCGATAAATCCGAAACCTTTGTCGTTGTTGAACCATTTAACTGTTCCATTTACTAATTCTGCCATTTTCATGCCTTTTTGTTTTATACACCAAATTTCTAAGGTGGTTGAAAATCTAATATAAAGTTTCTTTTTAGGTGAATTGTATTGTTAAGTATGAGTCATCAATATAAAGCAAACTAAAGATGTAACTAAAATCATCTTTCATTGCCGACATTATATCTAAAACAGTGATAAAAGTGTTAGAAAATATATATATTAAGTTATTTTGATGAATAAATCTTAAAATTTAGTTTTAATTGTCATCTTTTTTAGATTTAAGTACGAAGTAAAATATTCCTGCAATTACTGCAAATATAAGAATTCTAAGCGTTAAAGTGGTTAAATCAGATGTATCATTCATAATTTTATGCTTTTTGTGATTTTAAAGGTGGATGGGGATATAGGATTCGAACCTATGAATGCTAGCACCAAAAGCTAGTGCCTTACCACTTGGCGAATCCCCATCATTTGTAAATTGTAGAAAATTGGTTGCGGAAGCAAGATTTGAACTTGCGACCTTCGGGTTATGAGCCCGACGAGCTACCGAACTGCTCTATTCCGCGGTGTTTACAAACTCTTGTGTGTGTTTGTGAGCCGAAATTATAGACAAAAAGTTTTTTATTGTCAAGGGAAAATCTGATAAATTTATAAATATGGTTTGAACTAAAATTAATCAACTTTTCTATATAATTGCGATAATTAAAATAAAGAAGAAAATATGACACCCACTCAAAGAGTATTAGAAGCAATTGACGAGATGAAAAAAGGGAACATGGTCATTATGATTGATGATGAAGATAGAGAAAACGAGGGTGACCTGGTTTATGCCTCTGCTTTTTCAACTCCTGCGCATGTAAACTTTATGGCTACACATGCAAGAGGACTGATTTGTGTTGCTCTTAGTAAGACAATAGCTACTCGTCTTGACCTTAACCCGATGGTTAGCTCAAACACATCTTCGTATGAGACCGCCTTTACTGTATCTGTTGATGCTAAAGATGCTTTGACAGGTATATCAGCAGGTGAGCGTGATGATACGATTAAAATTTTGGCTAACCCTATTTCTCATGCTGATGATTTAGTGAAACCAGGACATATCTTTCCTCTTATAGCTAAAGATGGCGGTACGCTAGTTAGAACTGGTCATACTGAAGGTTCTGTAGACTTATGTCGTTTAGCAGGTCTTAGTGAATCATCGGTTATATGTGAAATCATTAAAGAGAATGGAGAGATGGCTAGACGTGATGATTTAGACATCTTTGGTGAAGAACATAATTTAAAAACTGTATTTATCTCTGATATCGTAGAGTATCGTTTGGCAAATGAGAGACTTGTTAATGAGACAAATGTTGAGGAGATAGAGTTTTTCGGTACTAAAGTTAAAAAATACATTTTTACGGATCATGACAAAATAGAGCATACTGCTATAGTATTTCATAATGTCGGTTCAACTGCAAATGTAAGAGTACATAATGTTATACCAGACATAGAGCTTCTTTTGAATCAAAAAAGATATAACAATTTAATAAACTCCATAGAATACCTAAAACAAAATAGTGGTGTGTTAGTTTTTATAAACAAAACAAACCATCAGGATAATGCTTCTATGAAAGAGATAGGTACCGGTGCTCAAATACTAAAATCTCTTGGAGTATCTAAAATGAATCTATTGACATGTGTGAAGCAGGCAGAGCTTGTAGGTCTAGGCGGATTTGGTTTAGAGATTAATGAGGTTATTAACATATAAAACATATGATTAGAATACCTTTTGTCTTACTTGTTTTAGCTCTCTATATAGAAGCTAAAACCCTCTCCCGCACACAGATTATCATGTCTACTTTCATTACTATATCAACGCAAGAAGAGAGTGCTAAATATATAGAAAATGCTTTTAATATTATAAAAGATGTAGATTTGTCTCTGTCTTCATATAACCCAAGTGCCACTATCTTTTTACTAAATAAAAATCGACATGCAGAGTTAGATAACTACACTTACGAAGCATTAAAATTAAGCAAAAAATATTATGTTAAAACTGATGGTTATTTTGATGTAACTATCGGATCAATTACAAAAGATTTGTACAGATTTGGCGATGATGAGCGCTTAGTAAGTTCACAAGAGTTGGCAAATGCAAAAGTCAGTTTTAATGCTTTACATGTAAAAAAGAAAAGAGCTACCTTGGATGATGGGATAAAGATAGATTTAGGTGGTATGGGTAAAGGCTTTGCAGTTGACAGAGCGGCAGAATTTTTTAGAGCTAAAGGTGCTGAAAATATCACAATATCGGCAAGCGGAGATATACGATGTGTTCACACATGTAAAATAGATGTACAAGACCCGTTTAGTGATGGAGTGTTGCTGTCATTTGAGACTGTAAAAAAAGATTTAGGCATAACAACCAGCGGAAATTATAACAGATATGTTGAGTCTACCAAGAACAATCACTTAATAAACCCAAAAGAGAAAAAATCTCAAACCAAGTTTATATCTATAACATTGATTTCTGATATGCCAAGCTCTGATTTGGATGCTTATGCTACAGCATCAAGTGTAATGCCCATGAAAAAAGCATATAAGTTTTTAGAGAGCCTTGGTGTTGGCTATATTATTTTACAGAATGATAAAAGATTAGTGGTTAGTGATAATATATCTAAATATACAAAAGATTTAGTCGTAAATAATACTTTGAAGAAGTAACCAAGATATATAAAGAATAAGAGCTAAAAAGAGAAAAAAAGAGAGCAACTTTATATATGCAAAAAACTCGAAGCCGCTTACTATTAGAAATGGTGTAAACATCTCTAATATGGCAGTTATAAAAGTCAGATAGATTAAAACAAGAGTGCTCTTTTTGTATCTATGTTCGGTAAAAACCACAAAATGCAGAAGTACCATAGATAAAAGAACAAATACAAAGATATGTGGCAGAAGAACCTTGAGTATGCCACCTAAGCTTTTAGATGAGATAAACTTCTCTTCATTACCAATATAATACTCTAAAACACCATTAAAGCTAAAACCTATTTTATGCTCAAAAAGTATAACGGCACTGGCAATTAAGAGTAGTGAAAAAGAGAGGTAGTAGAGTATGGAAAGTTTATACGCTTTTTGCATTTAGTTTCCAAAATGAGTAAAAGATCATATAAATAGCCATAAGATGCCAGATAAAATAAGTTAATATATATATATTTACAAAAAAGTTTGACATGTAAAAAGCTAAAGGCAGGGCTACAAGAGAAGCAATAGCACTTATCATCAGTATGTTTGTAATAATAACTCTACTTCTTGAAGCAACTCTTATGAAAATAGCATTAAGTGTCAGTAAAATCATCATTATAAAGAAAATTTGAGTATGCCAGAACTCTAAAAATGAAGCTTCGTTTATAGGGTCTATATACTCCTCTTCATT